>CAZQKF010000082.1:0-7589 GCA_964593645.1 uncultured Desulfobulbus sp. | reverse complement strand
GCACGATGTCGGCAGATTCGCGAATCCTGTTTTTTATTTCTTCCCGGTCGTCCATACCTGTCCGTTGCTGGCGATCTTTACCATTTTATTATACAAATATGCTTTAATAGAATTGTGTGCCTATGATACTGGTTTACAGTGTACAGATGCCGCTTTTCGGTTATTATAGGGAGGAGGAATGAACCATCCACCAAGGGCAGATTGTTTCCGGTTCCAGCGTAAACCGTAAACCGCCTACTGTAAACCACCTACTGAAGGAGACCGCCATGATGCAAGACATTGATCAGATGCTCTCCATAGAGGTAAAAAAAGAGATTGCCGACCGCTATTTCGGGTTCCGCAAACTCATTGAAGATGATATCCAGATGTATGATGATCAGGTGCTGGCCTCCTTCAGAAGCCTGGAGCAGAAAATAGGCTTTGACCTAGTCAGGTTGTACATCCTACTGAAAGACAGTCAGCTTATCCATGACTTTTTCCAGATTGCCGGTCTGGACGAACGTCTGTTTTACGATCCCTACATCACCGAATCCCCCACTATCCGCAAACGGGTTTTTGCCGGCCGCAGTGTGCACGGACTGACCCGGAACAGTCGTTTTCGCAACATGGGGTATGACGGGTACGAGGACTTGCAACGGCATGTGCAGGAGTATCGGGAAAACCTGGAACAACTCCGGGCTGAGCAGGAGACCATTGCAGAAGAGATCAAGCTATTCTATCAGAAAAACGATCTGGGTACTATCATGGGTTTTCTGCGCGGACTGGGCGGGGTTGGGGCATCTACATCCGGCCCCATGGAAGGTGGACTCACCCCGCACACCGGAGAATCCCTTGATAAAAAAATGAAAGTGCATCCCCCGCAACCTGTTGACAATGTCCTGCCGGCCATCAACCTGCTTCCGGAACTCAATACCGTAAAGCCCCGGTTAAAACCCATTTTGGATAAGGCGTACGAGCGCCAGGGCGAGCCTGAGATGCGAGAACTGGTTCACCCATGACCGCACAGCCCTTCTTTTCCTCCCCCCTTATTGCGTCAGTAGCCATAATCGGCGGCCTGGTCCTGCTGGTCGGCGGTGGCGAGACCTTGGTCTCCGGCGCAACCCGGCTGGCCCGCAGGTGGGGCATGAGCCCGCTGGTCATCGGTTTAACCATTGTCGCCTTCGGCACCTCAGTGCCGGAACTCTTTGTCAGTTTGACCGCATCCCTGCAGGGCTATCCCGATATTATGATCGGCAATGTTGTGGGCTCAAACATTGCCAACATTGGCCTGATCTTAGGCATCTGCGGCCTGATCTCCCCTCTGACCCTTACCCTCAAAGAGGTCTGGACCGAGCTGCTGCTGGTGGTTGCGGGTTCTGTCATGCTGATTCTGGCAACGGCCTATGGTCATTTTCCCCGGGTCATCGGGCTGCTCTTTACCCTGGTTTTGTTCAGCTACACCTTTATTACCTACCGCAACAACATGAACGGCAACGGCTCTTCCGCCGGTACGAAAAAAAATCCTTCTCCGGCCCAGCCCCTGCTGCTCTCGGTTGTTCTGGTCATCCTCGGTCTGCTGCTACTGGCCGGTGGTTCCAACCTGTTCATCAACGGAGCTGTTGATATTGCCCGCTACTTCGGCATTTCCGAGCTCATCATCGGCCTGACCATGGCCGCCATCGGCACCTCGCTGCCTGAACTGGCTTCAAGTATATCTGCTTTGCGCCGCAACGAACCCGGCCTGCTTATCGGCAACGTAATCGGCTCCAATATGTTTAACCTGTTCATGGTGCTCGGGTTAACCGGAATGATCAAACCCTTTCAGCTGTCTCCGGATCTGCTCCAGCGTGATCTGCCGGTCATGCTGGGCTTTACCCTTATCCTGATTCCGATTTTACACCGAAATAACGGCACAAAACGCTGGCACGGCCTGTTGTTTTTAGGCGGCTACCTGGCCTACTGCTACAGCCTGATCTGAATTTGCTGCAAACAATACTCAGCACAGGCTCCAAAACATTGCCATGACCGTCCAACACAATACTCCCTGTGCTGCAACACCACCCGGCTTCGGCGATATTCCAATTAACCAGGGGCCGCAGACGCTTTCCGACAAACCGGCCCGCAGCAGACAGCAGCGGCCCCGACAGCCGAAGAAAAAATTTCCTTTTATTCTCCTGCTCTCCCTGATTACGGCCCTTGCTGCTCTCTATGCTGCAACTATTTTTGTATTCGTGCCCATGCTCGTCAAGGGGCCTGTTGCTGATAGTATCGGCCACCGTCTCAACCGCCCGGTGCTGATTGAAAACATTTCTCTCTCCCCGTTCGGCCTGCGCCTCCATCTTAAAGGTATCAGCATCGGCCCAGACCTTGACCGAAAGGGAAGTCCGCCTCTCTGCACTCTGGCATCGATTGAAGGCCGCCTGCTGCCGAAAGCACTGCTGCAGGGAAACGTTGTGTTGGCCGGTGTACGTATTACCCAGCCCAATGCAACCCTTATTCGCTATCCGGACAGTAACCCTCTGCAGTTCCTGCAACGATTGTCGGCTGAAAACCCGGCAGGCACGGTTCTGCCTTCCTGGATGCGCATCCAAGGGCTCCAAGTAACTGACGGCACCATGATTTTTCAAGATCAGACCTCCTCCAGACAGTACACTGTCGAGCAAATACAGCTTAACCTGCCGACCGGTAGTCAGGTTGGACAGACTGTCGAGCCCACATTGCGCGCAGTCATAAACTCCAGCCCTGTTCTCCTCCAGGGCCAAAGTCATAAAAATTCCGACGGCACAACAGAGACCAGGCTGAACCTGCAGCTCAAAAAACTCGATCTGCAGCAGGCTGTCTCCTCCCTGCCGGACACCCTGCACAACCTGAAGGTGAACAGTGACACGGCTGAAGCCGAGCTTGAAATCATCCTGAAGGACACCTCATCTGCGGGCATGAAAATCACAGTCACCGGCGCTGTCAATGCCGTAAATCTGGCCCTGCAGGCACCGGATCAGGCATTCTCGCTCAAAGTACCCACCCTGCAGATGCTCATCAAGGCGCGACCACTTGAAAATCAGTACTCAATGACATCGCTCACCGCAGTTGCCCCACAGTTAGCTTTTGCAGACACGCACACCCCAGAGTGGATCGACATCCAGACCATGCTCGGCATTTTTTTACGCTCCAACACCGTAGGCTTTACCGTTGATCAGCTGAAAATTGACCAGGGCTCTCTTGAAATCGGAGATCAAACCCGCTGGCATGACCTGCGGCTGCTGCTGACCAACCTGCGCAATAAAGCAGGCGGATCCAGTCAACCGGCATCCCTGTCTTTGCAGGTAGGCAGCAAACAGTCCACAGCCGCATTCCAGGGAGAAATCACGCCGACCGGAACCTTTGCAGGAAAAATTTCCCTGCACAATATGGAGGCAAACCAGCTACAGACGCTGCTAGCAGACACCAGCACTACCCGCTTTGGCCAGGGTCTGCTCCAGCTGGAGGGCTCTCTGCGCACCCAACAGGACACATCGGGCCAGGGGAGTTGGCAGATTACAGACAGTACCCTAAAGATAAATAATTTTTTTCTGAAGAACAACAACGCCCTGTGGGCTACCGGTGCAGAGATGAACGGTGTACAATGTCTACTGCAGACCAACACTGCCTCCATTGACTGTCAACAGATCGGGTTTACACAAACGGATTTCAGCCCGGCAGCGCTTGCCCAATTGGTTCCGATTGACAAGGGCATCAAGAATACCCCCCGTTTCCTGTCCTTTGATATGCTCAAAATCAATAATTCCACTGCCCGGATCCCCCTGTCCCCGACGAATCTGGAAACCGGAACCCCGCAGCTGATCTTGACAGATCTTCAACTGCGCCTGAGCGGAATGAAACAGACCAATCCGGGATCAGATAACCTCAGCGTCCAAGCTGTCCTTGGTAAGCAGGGCAAGATCAACGTCACGGGCAAGCTGCAAAGCAGTGGCCGGGGAGTGCTCCAGCTTGCAGCCTCGGATATTGATGTCAAAATACTGCCGACTGCCCTCTTTTCCAACTGGCTGGCACCGGAGGTACGCCAAGGAATGGTGCACATTGACGGCAAACTCAAACTGCCAGATCTCCGCTTTGCAGGCAGCCTGAAGATTGATAATTTTGTTGCCCAATCCGACAATACCCCTGACCTACGCTGGCAGCAGGCTGCAGCTTCTGAGATTACGGCCCGCTTTGCACCTTTTTCAGGCACCGTCGGACGACTCGTTCTGGATCAGCTGTCAATTACACTGTCCAAGGGCAAGGGGAAACTACCAAAAGATCTTTTCACACTGCTGAAACACAATAAGGACGTACCAATCCTGCCCTTGCTGACCATCGACGAATGTGTTATCAACAACGGCCGTCTTTCCTCTGGAGGTGAAGCCTCCGAACACCTCGACCTCACCAATATTGTGGGAACATTCGCCCCCCTGCAGAACAATACTCCGGCACATTTCACTCTGTCAGGCCAAATAAATAATGCAGACTGGATTACAACCGGGCAGACAGGACTAAAAATCGGCGAGCATGCCCTGCAAATCACCAGCTACCTGTTTCCCCCGGCAGTCCAGGCCCTGTTTGCTGATTCCCTTACGTTGGATACCAGTAAGACAACTGTAGACTTGACTGTCTCCACTGAGGATCCTGGAACAATCCAGCTGACCAATATCTCGCCCCTGCCCGGTTCTGACTTTGCGCTGCTGCTGGCGTTGTTGGCTGACCAGAGCGAGACTGTCAGCCTGCAACTGCCTGCCCTGGACGATACGTCCCCGGCTGCAGTCCTGAGCCGAGCAATTCCAAATCTGCTTAACCGCCTACGCCTGCAGGCCACTGTTTCACCCCGTCTGATCATTAACCATCTGCTGCCGGAGTTGAACCTGCCTGGAACAGTTGAATTTCTCCCTGGTGAAACCGTACCGGATTTCATGGAAGGCCTGGAGGATTATGAAACTCTACTGACACAGCGCCCTCACCTTATGCTGGCCGTGCGCGGCAATTTTAATGACACTACAGACAGGCAGTCTCTGCTGCAGGTGCTCCAGGAAGAGGCCGATGCCCTGCGGGCTCTGGAAAACATTCGCCGGGAACAGCGCAGAGCTGAGCTGACCCTTGAACAACATAAATTGGCAAAACAGAACAACCCGCCGCCCGAGAACAGGCTCCGCCTGCAGGAACAGCTGGCAAACCTGCAGCCTCTACCGCAAACGGTTGTCCCACTACCCGTTGAAACACTACCCAACCTGGCCAGGCAGCGGGCCGAGATTCTGCGCAGTTACTTGATAAACACCCTCCATATTCCAAAAGAAAAAATCCAACTCCTGCCTGTTGCTGCAGGCGGTGCTGAAACCAAACTCATCCTGCAGGCCACCTGGTAAGCCGGGTGAGCACAGTGTAACCCGGCAGAAGCCGATACAAAAATCACAATCAAGTATGGTGAAAAATAGTATTCCCTGGTAATACAAAGGGATGGACAGGAATTCTCTACGAAAAAATACTCTTCTATCCCGAGATCAGATGACGGCGGACGTCCGGGAACAAAAGAGCAATGCCGCCATTTCCATATTGACATCTCTCCCGGCAGTAAATGATGCGGCACACCTGTTTACCTATGTCCACTTCCGCAGCGAAGTGCAGACCATGGAACTCATCAGGCAGCTCATTGCTGTAGGTAAAACCGTCTCGGTGCCGGTTACCCTGGCAGCAGAGTCCCGAATAATTGCGGTCCGAATCACTGATCCGGACAACCAGCTTACAGCCGGTTATTATGGAATTCCAGAGCCGACCCCGGCCCGGCTTGCTACAGCAACCATTGATCCGGCAACTCTTGATACAGTGCTGGTGCCCGGTTCTGTCTTTGACCCGCTCGGCGGCCGGTTAGGGTACGGCGGCGGATTTTATGACCGTTTTCTCAGTAATAATGCACCACAGGCCATACGAATAGGGTTAGCCTTTGCCCGACAGATGGTGGATCGTGTGCCCATGGAGCCCCATGATCAGTATATGGATATCGTAGTAACAGAAAAACAACTCTACAACTGCCGAAGGAATCACAATGCGTAAAACAGCAGTGTACCGGGATGATCTCTTCCTGCAGCATCAGCCCGGATTGGATCATCCTGAATCTCCGGAACGGCTGCGGGTGATTTTTGATGAATTGGACAAAGAGACAATCGGCCGCCATTTTCTCTATCCACAGTTTGCTCCGGCCTCTCAAGACATAATCAGGCTCAACCACTCAAAAACCTTAGTCAAACGGGTTGCCGATACCAGTGGCCGGGATCATGATTATCTTGACGCCGATACCCAGACCTCTGCGGAATCCTATAATGCGGCCTGTCTTGCCGTGGGCGCCCTGATCGACGGAATCACTCGGCTTGACCAGGGCGAAATCGACAACGCATTCTGCCTGGTTCGACCGCCGGGCCATCATGCGGAACGAGATCAGTCCATGGGGTTTTGTTTATTTAACAACGTGGCTATCGCGGCACGCTGGGCAATGAACGAACTCGGCATGGAACGGATTATGATCATTGACTGGGATCTGCATCACGGAAACGGTACCCAGCACAGTTTTTACGAAACCGACAAGGTGCTGTACCTGTCCAGCCATCAATACCCCTATTATCCCGGAACCGGTGCCCTGCTGGAGACGGGCAAGGGTGGCGGCGAGGGCTATACCATCAACATTCCGCTGGCCGGGGGTCAGGGCGACATGGAGTTTGCCCGCATGTATAATGAACTGGTGCTGCCCGTTCTCCGCCAATACAAACCTGAACTGATCCTGGTCTCCTGCGGTTTTGACATCTATGACGGTGATCCGCTGGGCGCCATGCGGGTCAGTCCGGACGGCTTTGCCTGGATGACCAGAACACTTGTTAAAACGGCCGAGGAAATATGCGACGGCAGGCTGCTGATCACCCTTGAAGGCGGCTACAACCTCACCGGCATGCGGGACGGGGCTCTGGCAGTGTTGGCGGAACTCTGCGGTGAAAAACTTGACTGCGGCTACCCGGTTAACCTCTCTGCAGAGAAAGCACAGGCCTTTGCAGATGCATCAGTGGACTGTTCCCAGCTCGATCAGGCCCTGCAGATTGCAATAAATTACTGGACGCTGTAAAATATAATAAACAAGTTGGAAAAATTTAGTCGGCAACATTTAACTTTCCATCAGCACCATATACATTCATGAGTTCACATATTCTTATAGCCGATGATGATGATCTGGTTCGGGCTGCAGTACAAAAGATCCTGGCCATGTTCGGGCACGAGGTGGTCGCCGTCCACTCGGGCCGTGAAGTACTCGCCACTGTTGATGCAAGCTTCGATGTCATTGTCTTGGACATCAACATGCCGGAGATGGATGGATTTGAGACGCTGAAACGTCTGAACCAGAAAAATCTGGAGATCCCGGTGCTGTTTCTTACCGGAGCGGGCTCCCTGAAATATGCCCTTGAGGCTATTAAACTCGGGGCCTATGATTTCATGACCAAGCCCATTGATGATATCGGTCTGTTCCAGGCAAAGATTATGCGGGCCATCGAAAAACGAACTTTTATCCGACGTGAACAACTGTACCGGGCCACTCTGGAGCA
>CAZQKF010000081.1:0-7647 GCA_964593645.1 uncultured Desulfobulbus sp. | reverse complement strand
AATGGTAGGCCCCATAGGTGGAGATCAGTGACAGCAGTCCCAGGGAAAGCCAGGCCGTCCCGCTCTTCTCAACAAAGGAAACCCAGGGGAGAAGCAGCAGTGCGCCCGGCAGCAGGGTATAAAAAAAAAGAACTCCGGCCGAGTACTTTGCAGAAAAAAACTTGCCCAGGATATAGTACAGCGAATAACAGAATCCGCAAAAGAGTCCGGCCGCGATACCAACCATCATGCCGCTGCCGCCTGATGTGGGAAAGGTTCCGGTTTGACTCACTGCAATGAGAAGAATACCGAAAATTGTAAGAGCCAGAGCAATCAGCTTGTCTCTGGTTATTTGTTCGCGTAAAAAAATTCTAGACAGCATAATAACCCAGGCAGGAGCCGTGTAGAGCAGCACCGAGGCCAGGGCTGCTCCGCCTCGGTCAACAGCGACCTGATATGCGGCGTAAAACAGAGCCACGCAGAGCACACTGAACAGTGCCAGCGGCAGCAGATCCCTGCCGGCAACTCTGATACCTTTTCTGCGGATCAGCAGTTCGGTGCCAAAACAGCACCAGGCCAGCAGGGCCCGCCAAAAGGCCACCTCAAGGGGACTGATACCCTGGCTGTAGGCCATCTTGCCCAGGGGGCCGATAAAACCCCACATCACTGCAGCCGTTACAATGCAGAGATAACCTTTGTATGTATTGGTAATCACAATTTATTTTTTTTTATTCAAAGAGTAGATTTTATTCACTGCAGAACACTCAGTGCAGAGCTGTACCACGGGGACAGCCCAGGGGCAATGACCAAACACCTTGCTCACTGAAAACCAGAGAGCCCCGGCATCAGATGGGAAACGAAAAAATGTTTTTTGGGGAAGAATAAAATATTGTTTTAAGGTATAATTTGTCCAATATTGATAATTTACGTCTCTGCATCTCAACTGTTGCCAATGAAACCCCAAAAAAAGCCTGTATTCAGCCTGTCCACCAAGATATTTACTGCCCTGCTGCTCGGTATCTGCGCTGGTCTATTTTTTGGTGAGATGGTTGGTTTCCTCAAAATTGTTGGGGAAATTTATATCAAGCTGCTGCAGATGACGGTTCTGCCCTATGTCATCTTGTCGCTGATCCTGGGGCTTGGCAGCCTGGAGTACCGGCAGGCGGTGATGCTGGCTAAAAAGGGCGGCCTGCTGCTCCTGCTGATCTGGGCCATTACCATCGGTGTTGTTTTTCTCTTTCCCCTGGCCTTTCCAGACTGGAAGTCGTCCTCTTTTTTCTCCACTGCCCTGACCAAGCCCAGGGAGACGATTGACTTTGTCAAACTCTACATCCCCGCCAATCCGTTTCACGCCATAGCCAATAATCTGGTGCCCGCAGTTGTTATATTCTGTATTTCCATTGGTGTTGCCCTGATCGGCATCAAGGGAAAAGAGCGGCTGATGGAAGACATGAACGTGCTCATGGAGGCCTTGACCCGGGTGACCAACTTTGTTGTGCGCCTGACTCCGGTGGGTGTCTTTGCCATCACAGCCAGCGCCTCCGGCACCATGGGACTTGGCGAGTTGAAACAGATGGAGGTGTACCTGTTTACCTATGTGGCCTTTGCCCTGGTCATGTCCCTGTGGATTTTGCCCGCGCTGGTAACCACCCTTACCCCACTGAAATACCGGCAGGTGATCGGCCTGACTAAGGACGCCCTTGTCACCGCCTTTGCCACGGCCAGTCTTTTTATTATTCTGCCCATCCTGGCCGAGCGGAGCAAGGAGATGATCAGCCAGTGCGATGTGAATCAGAATGAGGCGGAATCGGCCGTTGATGTTATTATCCCGGCCTCGTTCAACTTTCCCCATGCCGGTAAACTGTTCACCTTCAGCTTTATTCTCTTTGCCGGCTGGTTTTCCGGCTTTAAGGTGGAATTTGCCGACTATCCCATGCTGCTGGGCAGCGGCCTGGTCAGCCTCTTTGCCAGTGTTAATATTGCGGTGCCGTTTCTGCTGGACATCATGCATATCCCCAGCGACACCTTTCAGTTTTTTGTGGCCACCTCGGTGATCAATGCCCGGTTCGGCACTCTGCTGGCAGCCATGCATGTGCTGACCCTGACCCTGCTGACCTCCTTTGCCATGAGTGGTCATCTCAAAGTGCAGTGGCGTGGTCTGCTCAGATACATTTTGATCTCCTGTCTGCTGCTGGTGATTGTGGTTGTCGGCTCCCGTGTTTTTCTGACCACAACCATTAAGGACAGTTATTCCAAGGACAGGCTGATAACCTCCATGACGAGTTCCCGGCCACGACTTGTATCCAGGGTATTTAAAGAGCCGCCTTCACCGCTTCCCCTTACTGCTGACAAGACCAGGCTTGAGCAGATATGGGATCGGCATGTGCTGCGTATCTGTTACGAAGATGATAACAATATGCCCTTTTCCTATTTTAATACCCAGGGCAAACTGGTTGGATTTGATATTGAACTGCTGGAAATCATGGCGGAAGATTTTAATGTTCAGCTTGAATTTGTGCCTGCGGCGTCACCGGATCTCAGCAGCTACTTTGCAGAGGGCTATTGTGACATGGGCACTGGTCAGCCGTTAACTCCGGAACTCTCCATCGTCCAGGATTACTCGCACGCCTACATTGATTACACCCTGGGTTTTCTGGTCAAGGATTATCGACGCCATGAGTTCAATAATCTCACTATCCTTGAGCAGGAGGATCTGGAAATTGCAATCTTCAGTACCTCGTATTACCAACGGTTGATCCACAGACTCCTGCCCAGGGCAGATCTGCTTATGGTTGACTCCTATACGACGTTTTTCAGCCATTATGCTGATCAGGCCGATGCCTTGGCCACAGTCGCCGAACGGGGCGCGGCCTGGAGTCTTCTTCATCCGGAATTTACGGTTGCCACCCCCTATGGCGACAAAATAAAAATTCCCGTGGCATTTCCCATCCCGCTGGGCGAGGCAAGTATGGCTGATTTTTTGAAAAACTGGGTAGAGCTGAAAAAAAATGATGGTTCTATCACAGACCTGTATGATTACTGGATACTCGGGCAGGTGGCGGACTCCCATGCTCCCCGCTGGTCCGTGATTCGTGATGTTTTGCACTGGGTAGAGTAACCCTGTATCCCCCCACAAACCACTATTTGCAAGGATCGGTTGGCATATATGCAGCAGAAACAACTTTCAGCCACTGAACGCTTTCTTCAGATCTTTACCGAAGTACGACCGGGTGAGGGCAAGACCGCCCTGCTGATGTTTGCCAATGTCTTTCTTATCCTGCTGGCCTATTACTGCATCAAGCCCATCCGTGAAGGCTGGATTGCGGTTTCCGACATTGAAGGGTTATCCAAGATGGAGGTGAAGGCCTATTCCAGTTTTTTTCAGTCCTTTTTTCTCCTGTTTATTGTCGGCTGGTATGGACGTCTGTCCAGCCGACTGGATAGGGTCAGCCTGATTACCAGGGCCACCCTGTTCTGCATTTCCAATATGATCATCTTCTGGTTCCTGCAGCCGGGCCTGTTCATTGAAAATCTGCCTTATACAGGCATTATCTTTTATCTCTGGGTGGGCATGTTCGGCGTCTTTATTGTGGCTCAGTTCTGGACCTTCTGTGCTGACATCTACGCCGACGGCCGCGGCACCCGGCTGCTGCCGATGATTGCCATAGGCGCAACCTCGGGTGCGGCTGCCGGTTCCTGGTTGGTTGATCAGCTACTGGCCTCAGGCCTGGTCTCAACCGAGGCGTTGCTGCTGGTGGCAACGATACCGCTGGTTGCCTCGATTTTTTTTACCCGCATGGTGGATGGCCGGGAAGGCAAAGGGAGTAGTCAGGAGGAGCCGGATTCTGTTGAGGAGAAGGACGCTGCAGGGGAGGGCGGGCTGAAGTTTCTGTTCAGCGGGGCACGGCTGGTGTTTTTGAGCCGGTTCCTCTTTGCCGCAGCCATGGTGACCCTGCTTACCAACTGGGTCAATACCAACGGTGAAAACCTGATGTTTCGGGTCATCCAGGAAACACTGACCGGTCAGGCCGCAGCCCAGGGCTTAACCGATCCTGCTACAGTACTAGACTTTACCCGCAGCGGCACCACTGCCTTTTACGGCAATTTTTACTTCTGGGTTAATATCGTTGCCCTGCTGCTTCAGTCGGTATTTGCCTCACGCCTGCTCAAATACGGAGGATTCGGTGCAATCGCCCTGTTGCTGCCGGTGATTGCCATGATCTCCTACACCTGCATGGCCCTGCTGCCAATCCTGGCGGTGGTCAAGATGCTCAAAATTGCCGAAAACGCCACAGACTATTCCATCAACAATACGGCCCGCAACGTGCTCTGGCTGCCGGTTAGCTCAGAGATGAAATACCGGGGCAAACCGGCCATCGACACCCTGTATGTCCGCCTGGGCGACGGCCTAGCTGCCTTTACCGTGCTGATTGGTGTGGAAATGCTGTCCTTGTCCACCCGTCAGTTTTTTATATTTAACGTTGTACTGGTCATTGCCTGGCTGGGCTTTACGATTATGCTCATCCGCGAGTACCGGCGGGCAGACAGTGAAAAGAAAACAGAGAAGATATAACCCGGCCGGCCCACATCTACGAGGCATGGTTCCCTGGTTATTGAACAACCCCAATGGAACATTTGAGGGCAGCTTTGCGTAATCTGTTGTCCATGGTCAGCAGAATGCCGTTATTTCTTCTGGCAACAACAAGATAGAGCATGTTACGCTCACTGTGATGTAAAGTACAGGCCAGCTTGATTCATCACTCTGCAAGTGCGCATGGGCGACGGCTGGATCTTTTGGCTCAGGGATCCTCAACGGCTGTCGGCACATAAGCCCTCGATGACCTCAACGACCCTGTTGCGGGCGTCCTCTGACTTAAAGGACAGTCGTTTTCTGCCAAAGCTGCCGGACAGTTCAAGGTAGTAGGTGTAGTGTGTTCTGAAATCCTTGTCCCGGGATATTCTGAACGTGGACTGCATATCCTGAATATCTGCTATGTTGACGGTCTTTCACCGATACCAGTGCGGGAAACAGATCTGCCGGCTATGCGGATTAATCTCAATGCCCTTTCGAACTGCTGAGAAGCCCAGTAACCCATCAATAAAAACCAGGGAGAGTGCTGCAAAAAGAGGTATTGCCGCAGGGCTTGTATATTCTTCCGGCTTCATGATGGACAGGATTATGGAGCCGACAACAATGGGCAGAAAAATTTCAAGCAGTTTCAGGCGGGTGAGAACCGTATCTCTGATGACTATCGTATCCATGCTGGTCGGTATTTGGTTTCGCTCTGCCGGGGCAACCAAAACCGGCCGGTGTACTCTTGACGGTACACCGGCCGGTTTTCAGCCTTCTCTGAGAGGGTGTCAGGGAAAGGGCGAAACTTCACTGCAGGTTGTTACTTTGCCTGACCTCTCTTCCCGTCCATGGCGGCACGGAACATGGGCCAGGGGAAATACCTGGTCCTAAACTCTTCGTCCTGTCCCCAGGTGCGGCCGGTGCTGTTCTCTGCATAGGCCCGGACATGATAGGTGGTCTTTTCCTTCAAGCCGGTTATCTCCAGGACAAAGGTGCCGGTTCCGGCGACTGTGTCGGCAAGGCAGGTTCCGGTTGTGTCATCGGGATCGGCACTTTCCTCCCAGCAGAGACCACGTTCTGTAATGGTGCTGCCGCCGTCATCACTGATGGTGCCACCTCCGGTTGCACTTTTCTTCTTAATATCAGTCGGTGGCGTGGTGGTTATTACCGAAGAAGCTGCCGAAGTTTCAAAGGTTAAATCAGCACCGTAACCGGTACCTACTCCGTTGACCGCATAGGCCCGAACATGGTAGCTCGTCACCGGGTTCAAACCGGTAAGATCGACTGTATAGGGGCCAATATCCGTTCCTGAAGCAACAATGCAGTTTCCAGGATAGCTTGGGTTGGCAGTCGTCCCCCAACATACGCCACGTTCAGTTACGGCACTTCCGCCCAAATCTGCCAGCAGGCTCAGTACTTTAGCACTGTCGGATGTAATGCTCGTTACCGTTGCTGTGGTAACCGTAGGCGGATCCTGGGAAATGGTAGTGAAACTCTGGTCTACACCATAGGTTTTACCAACAAGAGTATCATTTTCAGCATAGGCCCTGACATGGTAGGTAGTTCCGGCTGTCAGTCCGCTGAGTGTGACTGCAAACGGCCCAAGACCACTGCCGGCAGTGACACAGGTACCATTGTTTTCGTCCGGATCCGCGGTTTCACCCCAGCAGATCCCCCGATCAATAATTATCGCACCTCCGCCGCCGGTGTTAACCACAGCACCAACAGTATTTGCTGAGTCAACCGTAATCTGATCGGGCGGATAGGTCTCAACCAGCGGTGCGCCGGGCAGGGTTGTAAATACTTCTTGATTCCCCCAACCGGTCCCTACACTGTTGGTTGCGTAGGCACGGACATAGTAGTTCGTGCCGCCGGCAAGCCCTGTGAGGTTGGTTGTAAAATCCGTTGCTCCTCCACCGCTATCAGGGATGCAGGTATCGGCCATGGTTGGAGTACCGGTGTAATTCCAGCAGACGCCACGGGCTGTAACCTGTGTGCCATGGTCGTTTATGGCTTGGCCGCCGCTTGTTGCAGCATCAGCGGAGATGTTGGCTGCCGGTGTGGTCGTAAGCGTCGGAGGACCGGGCAGGGTGGTAAAGGTCAGGTCGTCTCCATAGGCAGTGCCGGTCGAGTTAGTCGCATAGGCACGGATATGGTAGTCGGTATTCGGATCCAGTCCGGAGATGGTAAAGAAAAAGGCGCCTTCACCGCCACCGTTACTGGTACAGGTTCCTCCGACAATCGGATTTGCTGCAGTGGACCAGCACAGTCCCTTGTCCGTGATGGAGGTCCCGCCGTCGCTGATGGTATAGCCGCCGGCATCAGCCTGGAACGACTGAATATTAATTGCTCCCTTGGTCTGCACCTTTGGCGGGCCGGGCAGGGTAGTGAAGCTCTGCGCCGTGCTGTAAGAGGTTCCCACGCCATTGGTCGCGTAGGCCCTGAAGTAGTAATGTGTACCGGGTTCAAGTCCGGTAAAGTCTGACTGGAACCGTCTGACAGTCAACGCTGTTCCCGCTACACAGGTATCGTTCAGGTCGGGCGTGCCACTGGTGTTCAGGCATATACCTCTGTCTGTTATAGTCTCGCCCCCGTCGTCGTCAACAATCCCTTTGATCTGCACCCCGGTCTGGGAGATGGATCCGGCCACGATATTGAGGATTGACACAGTGGGCAGAGCTGTCAAAGCCGTGAACGTCTCCTCGTTGCCGTAGGTCGTGCCGACACCGTTGGCAGCATAGGCACGGACATAATAGGTTGTAGCCCTGGTCAGATTATTGAGAGTGCTGTTATAGGCACCGACTCCGGTACCGTCACTTGAGCAGGTATCTGCTGTGCTTGGAGGAGAAGATGTCGACCAGCAGACACCTTTGACCGTCACCTTATCTCCACCGTCGGCTGTGACCTCGCCGCCGGAATAGGCTGTGTTGGCCGAAATACCTGTAACCGGTACAGTTTCCACCGTAGGAACAGCAGTATTTGTGGTAAAGGCTTCGGGGGCACCATACCCGATTCCGGCCTGGTTCCGTGCGTAGGCCCGGACATGGTACAGCGTACCCGGGGTAAGCGGGCTCAGGACAGCTGTAAAAGGAGCA
>CAZQKF010000080.1:0-7647 GCA_964593645.1 uncultured Desulfobulbus sp. | reverse complement strand
GGGAGTAAACATGAAGCAGGTGAGATCTTTCCCCCCGGGAATGATCTCACCTGCTTTTTTTTATGGAGAAGTCTGCCTGCGGCAGTTTCTCGCTCTACTGTTATCTGCTGGGAGCTGTTTGGTCAGGCTGCCCCTGATATGAGGGGTTGGCTCGCCAGTTGGTGTTGCCTGCAGTCTGGGTTGTATTTCCCTGCATGCTGTTTCCCTGCACACCCTGGCTGCCCATCCTGTTCTGCATACCATTCATGGCGCAGCCGCCGCCTGAAGAATTAGCCTGCGGCATGTGTGTCTGGTTTCCCATGGTACCCATATTGCCGCGATGTCCTCCATCATGCTGTGCTATTGCTGCAGTTGCAAAGAGGACCAGACCGGCGATTGCAAGAAATGTAAAACTTTTCATAATGTTCTCCTGTTGTATTCAATGTATGTAAAATATCGCTGTCAAAGCGTTTTCTGTACAGTTTACAGACCGGCAACGGCTCCGAAAAATCCGGAAATCAATCCCATGGACCCCTCACCTGCCAGGGCACCGGCAAAGGCAAGAACCGACCAAGTACCAATTGCCGCGCTGGTCAGGGCTACTCCGCTCATCATAGTCAAAACCATTGCTTCACTTGCAGTAGTATGCGTTGCTGCAGTTCGGGTTCTTGTTGAAACGACTGCCTGGGATGTTCTCTTGTAATTTTCGGTCATCTGGTTCACCTTTATTTTTTTTGTGGGGTTGCCTTTTAAGTAGCATTATGCATGCCAATGTTTACAGTGCCATTTTGTTTTTTTATTAAAGTCTGTATTTCAGCATGTTATGTTTGGTAAGAGGTGTTGGCGATGCAGGACGGCACGGGTGAAGTGGCCAAAAATAAGACAGCTGTTTCAGGATTTTTGGGTAAGGATGTCTGCTTCCTGTACACTTGGGTTCTTGTTTTTCACCCTGCGGCTGCTCTGTACAAAGAGAGAAGTGTCTTAGTAATTGACTTTTTCTTTCAGAGGTATATACACTTAATGAAAGTAAGTATTATATGCGCGGGTAACCAAAATCAGTAAGGAGCAGGACAGATGAAGACAGATGAAATATGGAAAAAGAGTGTCGTGAAAACCATGAAAGGGTCGCTCCTGCTGGGAACGGCTTTGACCCTGCTGACTTCGGCAGGAAGCGCATTCGCGGCCGAGACGGCAGCAAATGATACCATTGCTGATGCCTTGAAGGGCGACTGGGGGCAGATTAAGCTGAACCTGCGATATCGCCTTGAGCATGTGAACCAGGATGGTCTGCATACAACCAACGGCGATCCCATCCGGCTGCGCCTGGGCTACCTGACGCCTAAGTTTGCCGGTTTCCAGGCCTTTGCCGAGTTTGAAGGCAACACCCCGGTCTTCGAAGATGACTATAATGACAAATCAAACGGCAAAACAGACTATGCTGTGATTGCCGATCCCTCTAAAGGCGAACTGAACCAGGGCTGGCTCTCTTTTGACACCATCCCGGATACCGTCATCAAGGCTGGGCGCCAAAAGATATTACGTGATAATCAGCGTTTTGTTGGAGCTGTGGGCTGGCGGCAGATGGAGCAGACCTATGACGCCGTTGATCTGTTGAATACCTCCCTGGGAGCTTTTGCAGCAGATATCAACTATGTCTGGAACGTCCGGAACATTTTCAGTCAGGATGTCAATATGCAGTCGCCGCTGGTCAACCTTAAATATACCTTTGAAGGGATCGGTTCCCTGGTTGGGTATGGCTATTTTCTTGACTATAACGATGCCGATGATTCCGGCCCGTTTGCCTATGCCTTTTCGACCCAGACCTTTGGACTGCGTTTTAACGGCAAGGCAGGTATAACTGATAACTTGAATCTGCTCTACACTGCAGAATATGCCGGTCAATCGGATTATCAGGACAATGAGGCGGATTATTCTGCAAACTACTATCATTTTATCGGTGGCCTGTTGGTTCCCGGCAGCGGCTCAATGCTGACCAACATGACCGGAAAAATCGGCTATGAAGTCTTAGGATCAGATAACGGTGTTTCTTTTAAGACCCCACTGGGAACAAACCACGGGTTTAACGGCTGGGCTGACCTGTTTTTGACTGCTCCGCCTGCTGGACTCCAGGATTTGTATGGTCAGGTGAGTGCGACGTTGAGCGGGTATACACTGGCTTTTTTCTATCATGATTTTCAGGCTGACGAGGGCGGCAGTGACTATGGTACGGAATTTGACGCCAAGTTGGCTAAAAAATTTGCCGACCATTACACTATCCAGGCGACCTATGCCAATTATAATGCAGACGAGTATAAAAATGATGTTGAAAAGATATGGCTGCAGGTAACTGTAGCATTTTAGCATGCCACCTCTCCTGTCCTCCGGATACTCCGGGGGGCAGGTGCTTTACATCGCTTCTACTGTCTTAAAATTGTACACATCGTTGTTCAGCTCTCTATTTATTGGGCACTTTTGGGCGAGTCCGCTCAGACCAGTATTTTCTTAACATGTCTAACTTGTCAATATTAAGTAATTTTATGTGAAGTAACGATATTATTCTCGATCCGGCACGAATAATGAAATATCTCCGGTAACGTGACACTAAGATGTATACTTTCGGAGATAAACCATGACACGTACAAAAGTTCGCACAACTCGGACAGGCCGACAACGCTGCACTTCCCAGAGTAGAACTGCTTCCTTAACCCTTGAGCAGGAACAGGCCCTTGGCGATCTTGCACTCTTAGGCGGGCCGGCATTTCTGATTGGTTTATGGGGGCTGGCAGCATTTGTCAGCGGTTTGATTTCGACTTTTACTTCAATGATCTGATTGTTTCGGTTCCTTGAAGTCAGTCAACGCCTTTCAAGGCCGGTATAAGGAGATACGTTATGATGTTTATATGGATATTTTTTCTGGCAGTTTTGCTGTTGTCGACAAAGGCGATCAGTACCCGTCAACGCTCCCAGGTAGATAAAAATCAAAGTCTGGACATTCTGCGGAATCGTTACGTCCGGGGTGAAATCAGCCGGGAACAATTTCTGCATATGCAGAATACACTGAACAGATCGGTGTGAGCCGAGCCGGGGGATATCATGCGTACTCTCACACATCCACAGATTCAAACCAGGCAAAAGCAGCTGCTCATTATCCTGATGGTTGCAGGTATCAGCAGTTTCCATCTCTTGATGCCACGTACTTCCGAGCAACTGCATATCTTTGCCCGGGAATTGTATTTTCTACCAATTATTCTCGGTGCGTTCTGGTTTGGTCTGCGGGGTTCTGTCGTAACGTCGCTTACCGTTACGTTGTTTTATCTGCCCTACTCTATTGTTCATTGGCGTGGATTTGTTGCAGACGATCTGGATCGACTGCTTGAAATAGCCCTGTTTAATATCGTGGCCGTTCTTATCGGGCTACTCCAGGACAAACAAAGAGCCCGTACCCGGGAAAAATTTGATTCCATCAAGGCCCTGACCGCGACAGTGGCCCATGAGATAAACAGTCCTCTATTTGTGGCCATGGGAACTCTGGATTTATTGCAGGATGATATAGATAAAGATTCAGAAACTTATCGTGAAATCACTACGGTGATGAAAAGTCTGGACGAGATGAAAGTCCTGGTCAAAAAAATTAGCTCTATTGAAGAGGTCGTGACCAGCGATTATGATGGGACATCTCGGATTGTTGATCTGGAAAAATCAATGCGGCGACAGTAAAAAGAGTGGGATTCGTGCTACGATGTGGTACGGTCGTAGTGTCTTCCTGTCGCTCCTCGGAGCGGTGTAACGAGCAAAAATAAAAACCCACAGGAGCTTTTCGATGGCCAAACAACATTTTGAAACCCTGGCTCTGCATGCCGGGTACAGCGTGGACGAGGCAACACTTTCTTGTGCCGTACCAGTGTACCGTACCAGTTCGTACCTTTTTAAAAACACCGAGCATGCAGCCAATCTGTTTAGCCTGAAAGAGTTGGGCAATATTTATTCCCGGCTGATGAATCCAACCCAGGATGTTTTGGAACAGCGGGTGGCGGCCCTGGAAGGAGGCGCAGCATCATTGGCCCTGTCCTCAGGAACTTCAGCAATTTTTTATGCCATCATCAATATCTGCGGCCATGGTGATGAAGTGATTGCTGCCAATAACCTGTACGGCGGTACCTATACTCAGTTTGATACCATTCTGCCCCAGTTCGGTATCAAAGTACACATGGTCGACCCTCGCGATCCGGCAAATTTTGAACAGGCCATCACTGCAAAAACACGGGTGCTGTACTGCGAAACAATCGGTAATCCCGGCCTGGAGATGACGGATATTGCAGCGATCAGCGCCATTGCCAAAAAGCATCATCTGCCGTTGGTGGTGGATTCTACCTTTACTCCGCCCTGTTTGTTTAAACCGCTGGAGCATGGCGCGGATATTGTTGTCCATTCGCTGACCAAGTGGATGGGTGGGCACGGCGTTGCCCTGGGCGGTATTGTGGTGGACAGTGGCCGCTTTGACTGGACTGATCCCAGATTTACCCTGTACAATGAACCCGATCCCAGTTACCACGGTCTGCGCTATGCCCATGATTTAGGCCCGCTTAATCCGGTGGCCTTTGCTCTGCGTATGCGGCTGGTACCCCTGCGCAATCTCGGTGCCTGCACCACACCCGATAACTGCTGGCATTTTCTCCAGGGCCTGGAAACGCTGGCCCTGCGCATGGAGCGTCATTGTGCAAATGCCCTGGCCGTTGCCCGATTTTTGACAGAACATGATACCGTGGATTGGGTGAGCTATCCCGGCCTGACCGACGAGGGGTCAACAGCAAAAAAATATCTGAGAAACGGATTCGGCGGCATGGTGGCCTTTGGTGTCAAAGGCGGCAGCTCAGCCGGCCGGACGTTTATAGAATCGCTTGCGCTCTTTTCGCACCTGGCCAATGTGGGGGATGCCAAGTCACTGGCTATTCACCCGGCCTCAACAACCCATTCCCAGCTGAGCCGGGAACAGTTGCAGGCGGCTGGGATCTCGGAATCCATGATTAGGCTCTCCATCGGTATTGAACATATCGATGATATTCTGGCCGACCTTGACCAGGCCCTGCAAAAGGCGTAGGTTTAGGAGTATATAAAACGTCTCGGAGCAAAAAATTTTTTAACTTTTCCTGACAGGCAGATGCTGAAACAGCAGGAACATGCCTTGGCCCCATGACTACCGATCCCCGTCAATATCTCACGGTTGCAACGGCAGGTAACCCGCTGCCGCTGGATTCCGGCAAACAGTTGGCACCGGTGACCCTTGCCTATGAGACCTGGGGAAAGCTCAATGCAGACAACTCCAATGCAATCCTTATCCTCCATGCCTTTTCCGGTGAATCCCATGTTGCCTCCCATGGCCATGGCGAAGATTCGGGCTGGTGGAAGTCCATGGTCGGCCCCGGCAAAGGCATAGACACCGACACATATTTTGTCATCTGCACCAATATTCTCGGCTCCTGCAGCGGTTCCACCGGGCCGGGTTCAATTCATCCTGAAACCGGCAGCCCCTGGGGGCTGGATTTTCCCGTGGTGACTATAGGCGACATGGTTCGGGCCCAGAAACGGCTCATTGATCATCTCGGCATCACAAAGTTATATGCCGTGGTCGGCGGCTCGGTCGGCGGCATGCAGGTACTGCAGTGGTGCGTTGATTATCCGCAGATGATTCGCGCTGCCATCCCTCTTGCGACCACCATGCGCCATTCCGCCCTCTGCATAGCCTTTAACGAGGTGGCGCGTCAGGCCATTATGGCTGATCCCAAATGGCAGCAGGGAAGGTATCCGGAAGATGATCCGCCCGAGCTTGGTCTGGCCGTGGCCCGGATGATCGGCCATATCACCTATTTATCTGATGAGGCCATGCACCGGAAGTTCGGGCGTCGCCTGCAGGAGCGCGATGATCTCTCCTTCCGCCTGGAAACGGATTTCCAGGTGGAGAGTTATCTCAACTACCAGGGAGCTAAGTTTGTCAAACGTTTTGATGCCAACTCACTGCTCTATATTACCAAGGCGGCAGATTACTTTGATCTGAACAGGGAGGATGATCCCGGGGTGAACCGGCTGGCGGGCACAGGAACTAAATTTCTGGTCATCTCATTTTCCTCTGACTGGCTGTACCCTACCTATCAGTCCAGGGAACTTGTCCAGGCGTTAAAGAGAAATGGCTGCGATGTCAGCTTTTGCGAGATTCAGGCCGATCATGGTCATGATGCCTTTCTACTCCCCAGCAAGCTGCTGACCGAGCTGATCAGCGGGTTCCTCGATGGAGCAGGACCTTCATGACCAGGGATGATGGTACAACAAAGATGCGCTATGATCTGCAGGTGCTCTCCTCTTGGATCGAGCCGGGCAGCCGAGTGCTTGATCTTGGCTGCGGCCAGGGCGATCTGCTCTATTTTCTCCAGCAGGAAAAGCAGGCTCAGGGGGTAGGCTTTGAGGCGGATGAAGAAAAGGCCGCCTTCTGCATAAGTCGCGGCCTGTCTGTGCTCCATGAAAATTTTAATGAAGACGTGCTCAATTATCCGGTAAACCACTTTGACTACTGCGTACTCAGTCAGACCCTGCAGCAGGTGTATGAACCAGACAAGTTGATTCTTAAACTTCTTGCCATCGGCAAGAAGGTGATTGTCTCCTTTCCAAACTTCAGCCACTGGCGGGTTCGTCTGCAGCTGTTGACCACCGGCATTGCCCCGAAAAATGAGCACCTGCCCTATGAATGGTACAACACACCCAATATCCGGGTCATCACTATCAAGGATTTTAAGAAGTTCATCCACACCATTGATGCGGTTATCATTCAAGAGACTGCCCTGAACAGCAGTAAAAATGAACGCTTCGGCAGGATTATTCATCTGCTGCCTGACTGGCGGGCGACCTATGGTATTTTTTTATTGAAAGCTGAGACTCCGGCTGGAGATACCAGTCAACAAAAAACGGCAGACAACCCATAAGGTCGCCTGCCGCTGATGTACTCCAGATAATCTGTTGCGAAATGTTACATTCCGCTGACTGCCTTAAAATATCCTTCGGCCAGTCCCAGGGGGCCGCCGCCTGCAACCAACCCGCCGACTAAGGCTGCAAAACTCCAGAGGCCAATGGCCAGACCGGCGGAGCCGGTTATAGCCATGGTAGCCGTCGACATTCTGTCACTTACAGTTGCTTCAGCAGTTCTTGTCCGGGTGTTCGTCTTTACAGAGGCTGTATGCATAGATTTCATAGTATTTCTCCTAAGTAGTTTTTTTAATCAAGGTCGTATCGTCTTAGATGCCGAGGAGGGCCTGGGCAAACCCTTTGGCCAAGGCTCCGGGGCCGCCTGCTGTAACGAGTCCGCCGACCATGGCGGCAACCGACCAGAGACCTACCAGGGTGCTGCCGGCAAAAAAAGCTGCCATGATGGTTCCGGAAACTCGCTCTTCAACGGTAGGGGGTGCTGTTGCTGCTGTACGGGTTCTTACCTGGGTGATTTCAGTTGCCTGCATGATCTTCTCCTGTATGTTATTGTGTTGTTTGTCTTCATTCATGCAGAGAACGTGCCAGTTTAATATGATGAGGATGATGATTGAAAAAGATGTGAAATTTCAGTCTGCTGTATTATTAATGCAAAACCGCAAGAGTTTCCCGGGAAACGGAGTTGTCTCAAAAGAAGAC
>CAZQKF010000079.1:0-7704 GCA_964593645.1 uncultured Desulfobulbus sp. | reverse complement strand
AATACCCTCCGCACCCTGCTTGGCGGCAGAATAGCTGAGGAGATTGTCTTCAATGAGATGACCACCGGCGCGGGCAACGATATTGAACGTGTCTCCGATATTGCCCGGCGCATGGTCTGCGAATGGGGCATGAGCTCTGCTGTTGGCCCCATGACCTTCAAGCCCTCAGACCCGCTCAACGGGCAGCCCGGCCAGATCATGAGTGAAGAGACTGCCCGCCTCATCGACCATGAGGTCAAAAAACTTGTGCAGTCAGCCTATGACGATGCCAAGCAGATCTTAGAGGAAAACCGGCCCATCCTGAACGCCATGACCCAGGCCCTGCTGGATAAAGAGACAATATCCGGTGAAGACATTCTCGAGATCGTAGACAAGTTCAAAGATGCTGAAAAAGCCTGACAGGTACACCAACCACAGTCAATTCTCAGAGTCCATACCTGGACTCTGAGACGACTCCAACCCCTGTTTTAAGATGTCTGCTGTTATTCCACTCCAGTAAAACGGACAATATACAACTCACCTCTGACCCAATCCTCACCTTCCTTGCGCAGGTTTTCTTCTTGGCAGGAAACGACCTGAGCGCCCAGCTTCTGTACGACTTCAGTAACATAGTCTTGATGATGGGCGAAGCGGCCCGTGGGCCGTACCTGCCAGCCGGGTACACTGCCCTTCTCCGTTGAAAAGACAAACAGTCCATTTTGCCTGCTTCGAGTTGCTACAGATTGAAAGAGCGGCTCAAGATCAGCAAGGTAGGTCAACAGATCCGCAGCGACAAACAGATCATATTGTTGCTCGTCCTGGATTAGAAACTGCACCACATCACCTGTCGACAGCTGATCGTAGAGTTGTTTGTCGGCAGCAAGCTCAACCATGTTCCGAGAGAGATCCACGCCGCACAGGTACGCACATCGAGACCGAAACACCGCACCGGCTAGACCGGTTCCACAGCCCAGATCGACGCAGTTCCGAAAAACGGTCAGCCCATCATACGCCGTTAAATCGGCTGCCAGCAGTTCCGGAACACGATATTCTAGTTTTTCCACCAGACTCTGTTCAAAGCTGTCGCTGTACTGATCAAAAAGATCACGGACATAGTCACTTGCAGGCGTGGTTTCTGCTGAGCCATTGAGTGCGGCCAACATGTGCAGAGCTCCGGAATGATCGGGACGCAGGAAGAGAAGGCGTCGGTACAACTCCTCTGCTTTGCTGTACTCTCCCAGGCGATGACAGAGATACGCATAATTATTCAGGCCGGAAATATGATCTGGAAAATGTTGAAGCAGTTGCTCATATGAGATTGCAGCCTGCTCAACCGCCCCGTCTTCCCGGCAGCAGTTGGCCAGGTTAAACAGAACATCTTCGTCTTCGTGCAGTTCCAGGGCGCGTTCGTAAGCACAGCGTGCCTCGGCAAATTTAGTATCCTGTTTCAAGGCCAGACCAAGGTTGAACCAGGTATCTGCATCATCCTGCCGTATTTCAGCGGCCTGACTAAATGCACGGACAGCCTCACCAAATCGACCCAACTGGTACAAGGCCAGGCCGTAGTTATACAGGACAAGATCAGCGTCAGGATGCTGCTGTAAAATCCTGTCGTATAATTCAACGGCCCGGACATATTCTTCCTGCTCGTGCGCTTCAAGAGCCTGGCCATACACCTGCTGCAGATCTTCAGCCATGATCATGAACCGGTGCAATTTCCTGTTTCAGCAGACAGCAGGATATTCTATGCCGGGGACTGCCGTCATCCAGGTAGTCAATATTATCGGGCTGCAGCAGTTTATTCATCACGCAGCCTTCGGCAATATCAAGCGTAAAAAATCGATCTTCATTAAGTCCGTAGCGTTGGACAAGCTGGTCCTGCTCAATTGCAAAGCTATGGATAGGATAATCTTCACAGAGCGGGCACTGGTAGACCCGACCGTTGGAAAAAATAAAGAAATTCTCTGCCACCAGGCCTGCACACTGGAAGCTGTCTTCCGCTTCCAAAAAGACCTTGGGATAGGTTACATGAATTCCAGCACGCGCAGCTTCCCGGGCTACCTGCGGCACCACTTCAAGCCAATGGAGCGGATCGACCTGCCATTGATCTCCGGTTATGAGTTTTCCCGCCGCAGGTTTGCCGCGCAGGCCGATGACCTGAATAAAAAAACGCTTTACCCCAAGCTCGGCCAGCAAAGCAGGCATTTTGTGTAGATGATCGATATTCAACGCCGATACCGTGTAAATCAAGCTGGTACGGAACCCCAGCCCTACAGCCCTGCGCAGGTTTTCCGTGCAGGTACCAAAAACTCCCTCTCCACGAATGGGGTCATTAACTAAAGGCTCGGGCCCGTCCAGACTGAAACTCAAAAAATCAAGCTCTGCCGGAGTGACCCGGTCTAGCAGGTCATGGAACAAAAAACCATTGGAATCCACGGTAACGGCAAAACGCATGGATTTGGCCGCCCGGATAATAGCTGCAAGATCCGGATGCATGGTGGGCTCGCCACCCAGGAGAATAAGATTAGTGTCCTGCTGCGGACGGGCGAACAGTTTGAGCCACTTCAAAATAGTATCCAGCGGCAGCATGGACGTTCCATGCTGCATCGGATTGATATAACAGTGTTTGCAGGAGAGATTACAGCCGGTCAGCAGGTGAAAAAAAACATTGCGTTCACCGGGTTTAAAGTCGACCGTCCGGGCTACAGGTTCAGTGGTCATGGAGACACCTTAAAAAAGATTGTTAGTTGTTTATATCTCAAGGTAATACAGGTAATACAATAGACAATCATCCTGGCAGCCAATCATGCTGGACGTCGCAGGCTCTGTGCCCATCTACGCCGATTGTATCCGGCAAAAACCAGAGATTACAATTGTAACTGCTCAAGGGTATATTGCTCAAGCAGGCTTCCCTGCCAGTAGCTGTATTTTTGAAAAAAAAGGCCAAATAGCTCCAGGCTGTCCTGGCGCAAAACATCTGGAACCAACGTTACCTGCATATCCCTGTACAAGGGAAAAAGCTGCTCCAGCGACAGGGACGTGCCCCCGCCCATAATATCCTCATAGGCCCAGACAAACCGGCGAATTCCTGAAAGCAGCATGGTCGTGTAACACATCAGGCAGGGTTCCATGGTGGAGTAGGCGGTAACCGGATTGCAGTCAATCCCAGGTTGATCGGCAAGCAGCCTGCGCAAGGTAACTACCTCGGCATGATCAATCTCGTTAGATAAGGCTCCTTCACTGTTACAGCGGTGGCCACGGCCGATAACAGTGTCCCCGGATACCAGCACGCAGCCCACGGGAAATTCACCGACAGCAAGGGCCTGTCGGGCCTCAACAAGCGCCTCCTCCATAAAATGTGTATCCAACGTGCAGCTTGTACTCTTATGTGATGGCATGGTTATCTACCGACAAATTCATCATTTTCTTGTAGGAGCGGCGCCTCGCCGCGAATCCGGACTTCTTCGCGGCGAGGTGCCGCTCCTACCATCAATATAAACCATTCACGCTCAGGAGGGCACGGAGAAAAACGTTTTTTACAGACTACGACCGAATTTCAGGACACTTTTGGCAATAACCATACCGGTCTGTGGTTGTACCCAATCATAGTGTTGGTCTGTAAAGGGCAAAAACACCAGGGAAGAAGAGATATTTTCCGTACGAGCTCCAGCAAGATAGGGATAAATCCTTTTACGGCCGGCAGTTGATGCTGCAAGCAGAACCTTAAGGGACTGGCAGGCCTCGCTGACAGGCAGGGTAACCGGGTACAGGTTCGGCAGTACATTCAATTCCCTATCTCCATCAAGACGCCACTGGGTAATTGTTGCCTGCCGCCCTAACTGTAAAAAAATTTTCGGTCGAATCTTGAAGGCCGGAACCCAAAAATTCATAACCCGTTCATGCCACTGCTTTCTCGACACGACAGGTTGGTTGGTTCGCTCCATGAAATCGGCAAAACTCCATATCTTCAGGGATGGCAGGTGGGCGGATATCTTCCAGAATGCGAGATACAGTGCTGTATTCGGGCCGCCATGGACAACCCTGCAGGTAATACGTTCAAGGCCGGATGCACCAAGCTGCCAGGCTGTATCACAATTACTACATGTCAGCACCAGGCAGTCCCCTTCTCCGTCCAGGGTCCAACCACAGCGGGGGCAGAGCGTTGCCTGAAACCGTACCTGCCAGCGCGGGTTGAACGGCGAACCCTTTAACGGATAGGAGGCAACATCTGAAAGATTTACAAGCTGTGTATCAACAACCGCGTCCAGCAACTGCTCATTATGACGTACCAAGGGCAGATAGATAAAACTGACCTCTTCGCCGATATATGCCCTGTGATACAGCTCTTTTCCGTCTTTTTTTGATAACGCATTAATCCGGGCCGCCTTGTCCAGGATAACTCGGGCCTTAACGGAAAGGCGGAGAAACCTTCCCCGGCTTTTCCTGTTTAAACGAAGCAGTTTCATGGCCTGGGGCCGTACACCAAGAGTCGGCGGCAACCCCGGCATAGGAAACCCATCCTGGGTTGTATCTACGACCCGGTAAGAAATGCCTTTTTCAGTGACAAAAAACACATTGCCCTTAAAGCGAAGATAGGGGGCATAGAGCAATTGTTCCGACTCTATGCCTTCAAGAGAAGTGGGCAGGGCAAAACGAAACGGACCGTTTGACTGGAGAAAATTTTTTACCCCGCAATAGGGACAGGTCAGCAGGCGGTCTGATGCCGATAACGTGATCAGACCACCGCATTGGGGGCAGGGCTGTTCAACCCGGATATCCATTGCGAGGACTCGACAAATGAAGGATTATATTTTTTGACCGCAATTATTACAGAAAACAGCATTGGGCAAGTTTTCAGCCCTGCAGTGACTGCAGACAACGGCCGTTGGTTTCTCGTTTGCCGGATGACCACAGCGGGAGCAGAATTTAGCGCCGGGGGTTAGGTTTTTACCGCAATTTGCACATTGGAGCAAGACAACCTGCTGATGTCCGCAAATGGGGCAGAATCTGGCATCTGCTGGAATCATATTGCTGCAGTCTGAACACTGTACCCTGGCAGCATTTGGTGCAGCTGCCGGTTGTCCGGTCGGCTGCATACCGGCAAACATACCCGGCATCATCATACCCATGCCCATACCAAGGCCTGCTCCTGCCTCACCGCCTGCTTCGGCGGCTTTTTCCATGGCCATGCCCGCTTTCATACGCACAAACTTATCCATATCCTGAATAACCTGGAGCCGACTTCGGTCATCAATGGCGGTCTGCACCTCTTCAGGCGGGGTAACAGAGGTAATGTACAGCTCATCCAGGGCAAGACCAAATCGGCTGAAATCCTTAGCCAGCCGATTTTTAAGGCCATCTGCCAGCTCATCAAAGGTACCGGGCAGATCAAACAGTGTTTTCAGTTTCTCGCCAAGATAGTCATTAAGGCGGGACACAATCACTCGGCGCAAATACTCCTCAATCTGTTCGGTAGTGTACTTGCCCATGGTACCTGCCAAAGTATTGATGAACAATACCGGTTGCACCACCCGAATATTAAAGACACCGTGGGCCCGCAGGCGGATAAGGCCAAGCTCTGTATCGCGAAAGGCAACAGGATCTCTAGTTCCCCATTTCAGGTTGGGAAAGACCTTAAGGTTTACAAAATAGACTTCAGCCCGCAAAGGACTGATCATGCCCCAAGGTGCAGACAGCATTTTTGTGATCAGGGGAATATTGCCTGTTTTCAGGGTGTGCCGTCCCGGACCAAAGGCATCCCCTGCCCTGCCCTTGTAAAACAGGACTGCAGCCTGGCTCTCACGCACTGTCAACTGGGCGCCGAACTTTATCTCCCCGGATCCATGTTCAGGCAGCCGGTGCAGCATCTCCTGCCCGGTTTCATCAAACCATTCCAGCGCTTCCAGCAGTATTATATTGTCTACACCCATGAAGAGCCTCCGGCAGAATTAATGGAATTGAATAATTATACAGAAAAACGACGGGAAAACAAAAGAGAATTCGGTAAATTAAAAAACCAAAAAAAATGTAGGAGCCCTGCGCACACAGCAAACAGGTAGTCTATAAATACCGAAGATACAGACCGTTACAGCTCATACAACTTTTCGTCATGCCTTGGAGGCCTGGGGCCGGACTTCACCTTTTTCTTCATACCCTCCAGGGTAAAGGCGTCATCGGAATCCATCAGGTCACCCATTTCCTACTCGATCTGATCCGGGTCTTCTCCGGCTTCCATGCGCGACAGGGCCTCTTCCATCTGCTCGCCCATTGATATACCTGTTTTATCAGAAAATTTACGCATCAGGGCAGCCATCTGGCGGGGATCATCCTCGTTCATGCCTTCGGCGTCACGCATCAAGCCCTCAAAGGCCTGCTCCATCTTTGTCTCATCAAGCCCGGCCAGCGGATCATCACCATCCATCTCTTTTGCCTTGCCGATGGTGGCAAAGCTGGACATCTGTTTAGCCAATTCTTTTTTCCCGCATTTCGGGCAATCAGGCAGCTTTTCCGTGTTAATACGGCTGGAAAAGAAATTAAAGATTGTATTACAGTCAGTGCATAAAAATTCGTAGATCGGCATAGTTATAATTGGACGTGGTTGAGTTTGTCAAAATACTGCTCCAATAACGCAAGATATTAAGCATTGTGCAATACCGCGTCAACATCCTCACTCTGCACCTGATCAGTAATTGTAACTTTGCCGATCTCCTCGGGCAGCACATAAAAAACCCGGCCACCGATAGTTTTTTTATCAGAAAGCAGATATTGTCTAATAACAGCACGATCAAGCTCAGGCGGAATGGATACGGGCAGACCGTAGCTCTCTATCAAGTGATTAATTTCCTGAGCCTTGTCCTGCGTAAGACAACCTGTTTTCACAGCAAGATCGGCAGCAGCCACCATACCTATCCCCACAGCCAATCCATGGATAATTGTAAAGTCTGAAGCAGCTTCCACGGCATGGCCGATGGTGTGACCGAAGTTCAGAATCCGGCGTAGTCCTCCTTCTCGCTCATCCCGTTCCACTACCCAGGCCTTGATTTCACAGCAGCGGGCTATTAACCGGGTGATAGTCTCTTGATCCAGTGCAAAAATTGCCTCTCGGTTGGCCTGCAAAAAGTCAAAAAAATCCCTGTCGTGGATGACTCCGTACTTGATCACCTCGGCAAGCCCCCCCCGTAGTTCTTCAATCGGCAGGGTTTGCAGGACATCCGTGTCAATATACACAGCCTTGGGCTGGTAAAAGGAACCGACCAAATTCTTTCCTTCCGGAATGTCCACTCCGGTCTTACCGCCTACGGAGCTGTCAACCTGGGCAAGCAGTGTAGTAGGTACCTGGACAAATGGAATTCCCCGCATATACATTGAGGCCAGAAACCCGGCAATGTCACCAGTGACCCCTCCGCCAAGGGCAATGAGACCGTCAGCACGATCAAAACCTCGCCTGGCAAGCTCACTGGCAAGGTTGGCCATAGTAAGCAGATTCTTATTTACCTCACCACGGGGAAAGGTAATCAGCTCTGCCTCTACTCCTGCTGACGCAAGCGACTGCATCAATCTATTGCCGTACAACCCGGCAACATAATCATCGCTGATCACCCCGTATCGGGTAGCAATTTTTTGCTGCTGAAGATCAGCACCGACCCCGTCCAACAGGCCGGAACCGATACGAATTGGATAGCTGCGATCACCCAGCCCCACGGTTACCAGAGTATCTGCCATTAT
>CAZQKF010000078.1:0-7731 GCA_964593645.1 uncultured Desulfobulbus sp. | reverse complement strand
AGGTAACACGAGTTTCAGCCGTTATTCCGGTGGAGATCCTATCTTCTATTTTTGATGGTATTGACGACAGTACCGGAGACGATGATGCGAGCGGAAGCAGTGACCAAACTGTAACAAAGCGTGGTATTGTTTTCAGCACCGAACCGAATCCTATCTATGGCGGATCAGATGGTGGTGATGGTGGTGGCGGAGGAGATTCCACTGCTCCAGCTATTACGAATGCTCAAGCCGATGTGGGCTCTGATGGAACGGTTACGTTGTCGGTCACAACCAATGAAAATGCTACATGTAAGTATAACCGAGATACGGATGTTGCCTACAGTTCAATGAGTAACTTTTTTTCAGGAGTTGGCTCGACCAGCCATTCTGCCGGCTTAGGAAGCAGCTTTGTTACGGGGAAGAAGTATGTATATTATGCACGCTGTGTTGATACGGCAGGCAATGAGAACTCTCAGGGCGTGGACATTACTTTCACCTATACAACAACGTCTACAGGCGCAACATTTGATGGGGCTTTGCATAAAATAGGCGACTTGTTTGTCTCTACCGCCGTTGCTGCTGATACCAATAATTCCAGTGACAGCAGCAGTAATAGTAATAACACTACCAGTAGCAGTTCCGTATTTAATCCAAACACGGAACATTTTGTGGAGAAGGGAACGACGGATAACGGCAGCGGTATTGGTGCATTCAGTGCCAAACTTGAAAAGTTAAAACCTGGCACCTTTTTTTATGCCCGTGCCTATGCCGAAGTAAACGGTAAGACTTATTACGGGAATAATGTGGGGTTTAGAACCTCTGATTCCTGCTTTGTGGCAACTGCCGCCTTTGGTTCAATTATTCACCCCTCTGTCCGGATACTCAGAACATTTCGGGACAGTTATCTGCTGACCAGTGGGCCGGGACGGGCACTTGTTACTCTGTATTACCGCTACTCTCCGCCCCTGGCTGATTGTATTGCCGCTGACAGCACCCTGCGGCAGGTCGCCAGAGTTCTGCTGCTTCCCCTGGTGGGTATTGCCTGGCTGACACTTCAGTTGGGGGCCATGAAAGGAATGCTCATGCTGAGCGCAGTGGGTGCATTCTTCTTCTGTACATTGCGGTCTCGACGACGTAGTATCGAGCCGGTATAAACCAGCAGGGCTTCTTAATCTTGAATACATAAACAAACAGTTCGTCCGGTGCATATACCGGACAAATAAGGGATAGAATAATGAGTACAGGTAACACTTCGCACAGATTTTTGTTGCGTAATAGCAGTGGTTTCACCCTGATTGAACTCATGGTGGTCATGGTCATTCTCGGTATTTTAGCCGGTATGATTGTGCCAAGGATTATGGACCGTCCGGAAGAGGCTCGCCGTACCAAGGCGGCCGTGGACATTCAGGCTTTGGAGCAGGCACTGCAGCTGTATAAACTTGATAATGGGCAGTATCCGAGTACTGAACAGGGACTGCAGGCATTGATTGAAGCCCCTTCTGCCGGGCGGCTTGCCAAAAAATGGCGCAAAGGCGGGTATCTGGATAAAAACAGGGTGCCGTTGGATCCATGGGATAATGAGTTTATCTATATCAGCCCCGGCCTCCATGGTGATTTTGATCTGATGTCCTATGGCCCGGATGGAGAGCCGGGCGGAGAAGATACGGATGCGGATATCAACAACTGGGAGTTATAATTCACGTACAGGCCGATCTGCCGTTGTAGTCAGCAGCAGATCGACCCTCTTTTTTTTATGCTGTTGTTTTCGGAAGCATCTGTCTGTTGAAGCGCTATTTTAATACTCACGAGCACGGTTTTACCCTGATTGAGCTCATTGTGGTGATGGTCCTTATTTCCACAGTAACGGCCTTTACGCTTCCTAAAATTCGTTCCAGCCTTTTTACCAACCAACTCAGGGCCACTGCCCGGCAGTTTATCGGTCTCGTTGCTGAGGCCGGTCAGCAGTCCCGTGCGCAGCGTATTCCCGTTGATCTCCGTTTTGACAGCAAAGACCATACCTTTACAACAGCTCCTGCCGGTAACGGCCAGGATAACGGCAAGGTCAGTGCGTATCCTTTCGTGCGGGTTCCTGAATCAGTGCAGGTGGTTGACGTGTCAACAGTCAGCGGTGGTAAAAAAAATCAGGGAGAGCTGGTGATTCGGTTCAGCAACCGCGGCTATGTGGATAAAACAGCGGTTCACCTGCGCGACGATGACGGGGATGAACTTACTGTTATCTTATCACCTTTTCTCGGGGTAACCAGGGTGCTTGAAGGGTATGTTTCCCTGGATGACGACCGGTTTTCACCTGTTGATAACTGAGCAGGTACGCGTGATGCAGAGCAACCAGAAACAGCCTGTCCCCAGCCGAAACTTTGAGTCAGGCTTTACCCTGCTTGAGGTGATGGTGGCTGTTGCCATCATTGCCATTTCTTTTGTGTCCCTGCTGGGGTCTCAATCCCAGAGTATCTCTCTTGCTGCAATTTCTCGTTTTGAAACTACTGCCTCCATGCTGGCCCGGCAGAAGCTTGCAGAACTGCAGACGGAATCCTTTGCAGAACTCGGATCCGGAGAAGGAGATTTTGAAAAGGACTTTGCTGGTTTTCACTGGCAGGCCGAGGTCAGTGAACTGACGGAAGACGACAGCGGTATCAAGGATTCCGGTGAATTGCTTAAAGTGGTGGATCTCACTGTGAGCAGGGGAGCTGATGAGGCTATGGTCTTTGTCGTCCGTACCCTGGTAATGGCTGAAATAAATCCGCAAGAGAAGAAGTAGGATGTTGGTAGACACAGACAGCAGGTTGCAGGGCAGAGCAGGGTTTACCCTGCTGGAGATTATGCTTGCCATGCTGGTGCTTGCCATGGTCGTATCCATGGTCTCCCTGTCCCTGTCCGGTTCAATCAGGGCCATTGATGCAACCCTGGATCAGGGCGATGTGTATTATCGGGCCCAGGTGGCTATGGAACGGATCAGCGAGGATCTTGCCTCAGCACTTCTGCCCGCAGATGTAGAGTTTATCGGCGCTGCCGGAGAGAGTGATAACGGATCCGCAGCCCGACTTTCCTTTGCCTCACTTGCCCATGTTGTCTTTAATTCGGACACAGACCAGCCCGGCCTGGGGCTTATCGGCTATTCGGTACGACCGGATGAAGAAGATGAACAGCAGTTGCTGTTACTGCGAACAGATGTTCTGTACCGTCCAATAGCTGACGATCAGGGAACAAAAGCACAGAATACCGATGTGGAGGCCTTTCTTCTTACCGACCGGCTGCGTTCAGTCAAGTTTACCTTTGTCGATCGCAACGGTGAAGTGCTCGACAACTGGAATACCCGGGTTGATCCGGATGACAAAGAGGCTGAACGCTGGCTGCCGGTCGCAGTCTCCTGCCGGCTTGAATTCTGGATCAATCAGGATGAGGACACCTCGGTCAGCTTTGAGACAACTGTGATCCTGCCGGTCGGCATGATTCAGGCGGAAACTGATCAGGAGAAACGCGATGCTGCGTGATCGTTCGGGCATGGCCCTTGTTCTGACGCTTTTGACCGTCAGTTTTCTGGTTGCGGTAACTGTCCAGTTGGGAACATCTGTGAACTGGCAGCTGCAGGCAGCGGCTAATCAGCGGAAAAATGTCCAGTTAGATGCCATGCTCATGTCCGGATTGAACCTTGCCCGAGCCGCCCTGCTTGCAGATCAGCAGGAGAATGATTTTGATTCAGCCTTTGACACCTGGGGTGAATTTCAACCGGATACGCTGGCTGCTCTTGTGACCACAGGATCCCTGGATATTAAGGTTGAGGATCTTTCAGGTGGGCTGCAGGTCAATGCACTGGTCTTGAGTAAAGAGGATAAAAAAAAACTTGAGCAGGACAATAGAGCTCCCGGCCAGCGCAATAAGCCGAAAAAAGATCCGGAAAAAATGCAGCGGAATATTTGGAAGCGATTTTTGACATCAGGTTATTTTGCCGTCGAAGATGAAGACGCTGCTGCAGAGTTGCTGGACAGTCTTGTGGATTGGCTTGACGAAGACGATGAAGAACGCGATAATGGCGCAGAGCGGGGCTACTATACCTCGCAAAATCCTTCCTATGAACCGGCAAACGGCCCATTGCTGCTGCCTGATGAACTTTTGCTGATTAAGGGCTGGAACAGGCAGTTGCTGTATGGAGATAAAGAACATTCCGGTATCATTGATTATTTGACCATTGCCGGCCGGGACGGTAAGATAAACATAAATACGGCCCCGTCGCGTATCCTGCAGGCCCTGAGTCCGGACATAACCCCGGAGCTGGCTGATGACCTCATAGCGTTTAGAGCTGAAGAGGCAAATAAAGATACGCTGGCCGGCTTGGACTGGTATCACCAGGTCAGCGGTTTTCCTGGAGATATAACCATTGATCGGGAACTGATTACTACAACCAGCAACTCCTTTAAGATCACGGTAACGGCCCGTATAGACAAGCAGGAGCGGATCGGTACAGGAGTGCTCCTGCGCCGCGACAGCCAGGAGCAGGAACTACTGTACTGGAAGGTGGATTGACACCTGTTTATATCAAGTCTTATTTATTGTGCTGACACGGAGACGAATGGCGCACTGCACTCTGGGTATTGACATAAGCGATGAACTGCTCAGTGCAGTTGTTGTTTCCGGGAAGGGCCGGGATGCACAGGTGCTGGCCTGCGGTCATCTTGGTCTGGAAGAGCATGCTGAAGTCCAGGATCTGCTACCACCCCTGCTTGAGCAGCTGGACTGGCAGGGAGGCCGCTGTGTGTCTGGATTGTCCCTATCCTGCTTCAGTCTGCGTAATCTTTTTCTGCCCTTTACCCAGGAAAAGAAAATTCAGCAGATCCTCCCCTTTGAGTTGGAAGAGCATCTGTTGACTCCTGTCGATCAACAGATTTTTACGAATGTTTCCACAGGTGAGAGTGAAGCCGGTACCTCACTACTGGCAGCTGCAATTGAAAAACAAAGACTCTTACAGCATCTAACAGACCTGGAAGCCGCTGGACTTGATCCCGAAAAAGTCTGTCCGGCAAGTTTTGTGCTGGCGGATTATCTGAGTACGTCCGGGGCGGATGGACGGGATTTCATGCTCCTCTATGGGGATATGGGATCCATGACGCTCGCAATCTGTCACCAACAGCAGATTGTGTTTATGCGCCGACTCTCGTATCCGGAAAAGGTCTTTACCGATGCATTGTTCACCTTTGACGGCAGAGCTGTCCGGGTTGCCGATCAGGGGGTGGCTGAGGAGGCGGTCAGTACCTTATGCGGTTTTGTCCAGCGCAGCAGAGATTACTTTGCCTATTCAGGCGACGTGGACGTGCAGGCAGATCATGTGATTGTTGCCGGGCCCATGCAGATGGCCCCGGGATTTCAAAAACAGATTGAGCAGGAACTTGGCCTGCCATGCCGCGCCTGTAACCTGGTGCAGTCAGGTTCTGCGAGGTTGTCCAGTCATGCAGCGGAAAACTGGCTGCCCGCAATCTATGACCGGCCCCTTGCCCTGGCCCTGCAGGTCGACAGTAAGAAAATATCTTTTAACTTTCGTCGGGATGAGTTTGCGCGTAAAGGGCATCTACTGGGATCAAAAAAGCAAACCCTGGCCTTTGCCCTGGCAGCCGGTGTACTGGTTGTCCTGTTGTTTGGTTATCTGATCGTTGATTATCAGTCTTTGAAGAACCGGCATGATACCTTAGCCGACAGTATGGAGCAGGTCTTTACCAAGAGTTTTCCAAAGGTTACCCGTATTGTCGATCCCCTGATGCAGATGCGGGCCAAGCTGCAGGAGATGCAGGCCCCCACTGTGTCCATGCCGCTTTTCACCCAGGAAAAAAGGATCCTTGCCATTGTAGCAGATATTTCTGCCAGAATTCCGGCTGCCTTGACTCTGCATGTTTCAAGGCTGGTCATTGATCAGGATTCGGTCAAAATTAAGGGCACAACCGATGCCTTTAATAACGTCAATACCATCAAGAAGGCCCTGGCGGAATCTGATCGCTACAGGGACGTAAGTATTGTCTCGGCCGCCAAGGCCAAGGATAAAAATGTTATCCGGTTTGAGATCAAGCTTGAGCTTGGGGAGAGTTCCTGATGGCGCTCAGCCGAAAAGACCGCAGGGCGTTAGGTGTCGGCGTGAGTCTGCTGATACTCTTTATCCTGGTGCAGTTTATCCTGTTTCCTCTGCTGGATAAGCGCAAACGGCTGGAGCGGGGTATTGCTGCCAAGGAAAAGGGGCTGGTGGAAATGCAGGAGATGCAAATCCGTTTTCATGCCTTCAGCACCCAGACAAACACCTTGGAACAGCGGTTATCAAGGCGTGCTGCAGAGTTTAGTTTGTTTTCTTTTTTGGAAAAGAAAGCAGCGCTGGCCAAGGTTAAAGAGACGATTGCCTACATGAAACCCTCTGATGCAACCGGGGAAGGCGTGCTGCAGCAGAATATGGTGGAGATGAAGCTTAAGGCGATAAATTTAAAGCAGCTGGTCTCTTTTCTTGAACTGGTAGAATCTCCGGACAACCTTGTTGAGTTGAAGCGGATTTCCATTCAGGAGAATAAAAAACAGGAAGGTACACTGGATGTGATCATGCAGGTCATCAGCCTGGTACGTGCTGACAATGGAGCCGGCTGAGCCGTGGTATGAAAATTATTAGAAGGCTTGCATCACTAACCTGCTATCTGCTCTATACCCTGATTGTTCTTGGGTTGATGCTCTGGTACCTGTTTCCGGCGGACGCAGCCAAAAAGAGGCTGGAGTCTGAACTGCACCGATTAACCCCGGATCTGCAGTGGAAGATAGGAAAGGTTGGGTTGAGCCTTCCTGCAGCTATCGGGCTCACGGATGTTGAAATACGGACGGATCAGCAGCAGAAAAAACCGGAATTTATTGTCCGGAAATTTTCTTTGCAGCCGAATTTACGGGCCTATCTGCTGCGTAAAGAATTGGCTGGCAGCTATTGGCTGGATATGCCGGCAGGAGATGTCAAGGGCCGGGTGCAGCTGGCAGGCAACCGGAAAACTCTGCAGTATGACGGTACTGGTAAGGGGCTGCAGCTGCAAAAGATACCAGTACTGCAAAGTGTACTCAACCGTACAGTGTCCGGGGTGCTGTCCGGGAACTTTTCCGGGAAAGTGCAGCTGCAGAGTGGGGATACGGGACAAGTGCAGGGAGATCTGTCTCTGGCCCACGGTATACTGAGTTTTCAGGAACCGGTGCTGGGCATGGAACAGTTGGCCTATTCGAAGATGGCTGTACATTTTAAATCCACTGCAGAGGGGATTGCACTTTCAGCCGGAAAAATGGAATCATCCCTGTTGGCCGGAGAATTTACCGGTTTGCTTAAACCACAGGCCGAACTCTATCGGTCAACAGTGCAGCTTAAGGGAACCCTGGCACCCCGGTCCGAGTTCCTGGCTTCAATCGGGGACGCTGCTGCTGTCAATATCTTAAAGAAGCAGCTAAAGGATGGGAAACTGCCATTTACCATCAACGGCACAGTGAAGGAGCCTGGTGTTGTGTTTACCGGGCTGCCTGCCGAGTTTAATCAGCAACTGCGGGGAGGTCGCTGACGGTTATGGTTCGTGTCGCAGTAAAGCTGATTATTATTTTTCTGTTGGTCACTATAGGGGTATACCTCTGGTATGGCCGCCTGGAAAAGGAACTGCTCAGTGGCATAGAATCGCCACCGAAGACCGTTGCTGGGAAAAAGACAGCCACAGCCGCTGGGGCTGCACAACCGCAAAAGACAATCGG
>CAZQKF010000077.1:0-7827 GCA_964593645.1 uncultured Desulfobulbus sp. | reverse complement strand
AATCGCCATACGCCTGATAGACCTCGAGCATCGTAAACTCGGGATTATGGCGGGTAGACAACCCCTCGTTACGAAAATTACGGTTGATTTCAAATACCTTTTCAAAACCACCCACCAGCAGTCGTTTCAGGTACAGCTCCGGGGCAATACGTAAAAACAGATCCATGTCCAGCGCGTTATGATGGGTCTGAAATGGTTTGGCCGTGGCCCCACCTGGAACAGGCTGCATCATCGGGGTTTCCACTTCCATGAAGCCGCGGTTGGCCAGGAATTCCCGAATCAGGCGGATAATCTCCACCCGCTTGCGAAAAGTATCACGGACTTCAGGATTGACGATCAGGTCAACATAGCGCTGGCGGTATCTGGTCTCAACATCAGTGAGGCCGTGGAATTTTTCCGGCAGAGGGCGCAACGATTTGGTGATCATCTGCAGGGTTGTGGCCTCCACAGAAAGCTCGCCGGTTTTTGTTTTAAACAGTTTGCCGATAACACCGACAATATCACCCACATCCCATTTCTTGAAGAGTTTAAAATCTTCGTCGCCCAACAGGTCTTTACGGGCATAGATCTGGATTCGGCCGGATTCGTCCTGAATGTGAAAGAACGCAGCTTTGCCGAACTTTCGCAGCGACATGATACGACCGGCAACCCGGTATACACCGCCGTTGTCTTCGTGTGATTCCGGGGCCAGTGCCTCGCCGCGCGGCAGGATCTCGGCCACGGGTTGGGGTGTTTTAAAGGTATTGCTGAACAGGTTGACACCGGCATCGGCCAGGGTCTGGGCTTTTTCCCGACGCTGCTTGAGAATATGACTTTGTTGCTTATCCATGAAATTTTTTAAATTAACTCTGTAGTATGAAGTAAAATGTGCTGAAGTAAAAATATTTACGATAAATACTTTGCACGCAGGTTGTCAGATATCGATCTGGTTAAATCCAGAACTTTTTTGGCCAGTTCCGGCGACAGCGATCCCGTGCCGCAGCTCGGGGTAATAAAGGTCTGCCTGAGCAGGGCTGCTTTATCCCGGTTCGGCCCGACCAGCTGTTCAGCCTGGCTTTCCCAGAGTGCTGTCAGTAATTCACTGGTTTCTTTTTCCACGTCTTCCGCTCTGCCGGTGGGCACCACGCCCCAGGCAATAATTGAACCACGGTCAAGATAGGTGTTGATTTTGTCTTTGAGCGGCGCAAATTTATCAAAAAAACTGTAGGCGTCAAAGCTGATCACATCAATCTCCGACTCCAGCAGCAACTCCCAGTCTGTATTTGCACAGACATGAATTCCCGCCAGGCCGCCTTGCAGGTGAACGGCATCAGCCACCTCATTGATCATCTCCTGAATTTCAGCAGCAGTGACCGAGATAAAGGCTGATGAACCCAGACCGGCCAAGGCAGGCTCATCGATAAACATGATGACCTGTTTATCTGTTTTTTCCGCCAGCAGTCTGGTCTGCCAGGCCGCCTTCATGGCAATACCCTTAATGACCATTTCACGGATGGTGTCATCAAAATAACCTGCTCGTCCCTCGTGATCCTTGATGCCGGTGAGCATGGTAAAGGGGCCGGTTACCTGGCCCTTAACTGCGATAAGGCCATTGCGACTGGCAATGGCCTCGGCAAACTGGAACAGTCCTTCGGCCCGATCCCGGCTTACCTGAAATCTCGAGCTCATCAGGGCTGATGGATCTTCAAACATCAGCATATACTCTTCAAAAAAGGCGAGCATCTGTTCTTCAAAATCAGGTGTACCTATGTCAAAAAGAATGCGTCCCTCCGGATCATTCAGATCCTCTTCGGTAATGCAGGGAATGCCCTCGGCAAACTGGGGCATCATGTGCTCATATGGGTCATGGGGCAGCTGCGGCCAGAGCGGGATCTCCGGAGTGGCAGTAAAAATCCAGTCCAGGGCTTCCCTGTGGTCGGTTAACGGCAGAGAGCCTATCAGGACAGGCAGACCGTCTGCTGAAAATGTAGTATCTGTTACTGCAGTCATGGGCAAAACCTCAAACGTAACCACAAAGGCACAAAGACATAAAGTGCTGCTTTATGTCTTTGTGCCTTTGTGGTGAATTGTTTCTCTATTGTTCTCTACGAAGCATTTACTCTGCTCGGAATGTCAACTGTATATAATTAGTGCGAAGCACTGCTGATGTCAATTTTTTTTAAGCAGGGCTACGGATTCAATGTGATGTGTCTGAGGGAACATATCAACCGGGATCAGTTCTGTTACACGGTATCCCTGTTTATAGATTATCGCCAGGTCTCGTGCCAGTGTTGCAGGATCACAGGAGATATAGAGTATCTGCTGTGGATTGAGTTTGGGGAGCAGGCCGGCAGCTTTGCCCAGGCCCCGGCGGGGCGGGTCAAGAAGAATGGTGTCGACTCGTTGTCTGTCTCCAGTAAGTTCCCGCAGACTTTTGAGGACATCAGCGGCAAAAAAGCTGCAGCTGACTCCGGCAGCTTCGGCATTGGATCGTGCCCATTTGATGCTGAGTGGATTTTTTTCTATCCCGGTCACTGCGGCTCCCTGCAGAGCCAGGGGGATGGAAAAATTACCCATACCGCAGTACAGATCAAGGAGTGTTGTGTCCTGCACGTCTCCGACCAGTTGACAGATCAGCCGGATGAGCTGTTCATTTTGACCGGCATTAACCTGGGAAAAACAACCGGCTGACCAGCAGAGGGTACAACTGGTGTCGTGCCCGGGTAAAACAGTTGTCTGGCAAAGCGGTCTTTGTTTCTGCTGCGGTACAATCTGGGAATATTGATGCCGCAGCGTATAGCCTATGGCATCAATACTGATTTGGTCGGCAAGAGTCTGGATTTGTTTCTGGCCCGGCTTTTGTGTGCCGACAATGCGCAGAACAAGTGTAATATCGTGGCTGCCGGGAGACTGGAGCAGTTCTATCTCTTCACAGAGTTCTGCCAGATCCCTGAGGACAGCTGTTGTCTGGAGTTCTGCCAGAAGGTCATTGAGCGCCGGTGCAGCAACTGGACAGTTGCTGACTTCTACAAGGCGATTGCTTTTTTTTTGGAAAAAACCTAGTTGACCCTTACGATCAAGTTTGAGCCGCAGTCGATATCGGTATCCCCACTGATCAGGGGAGGGCAGCGTTTCCTGCACTTCATTGTCCGGCAACTCAATACCGGCCCGAACCATGGCCTCCTGAACAATGGCCTGTTTACTCTTCAACTGGGTTTTGTAGTCGACGTGCTGGAGATTGCAGCCGCCGCATTGTCCATAATGGGGACATGCCGGCTCTATTCTGTATGGTGATGAAGACAGAATAGTAAGCAGCTCTCCTTCAATAAAGTGGGAAAATTCTTTGCAATGCCGGATCTGTACAGTCTCTCCGGGCAGGACAAATTCCACCATGACCACTTTGCTGTTTTCCGGACGTGCCAGCCCCTTACCGCCTGCGACAATCTTCTCGATTTCTATGATCTGTTCCATTTGCACACAGTAGCAGTTTAATGCTACTCTTATCAAGGATTCAAAAAGACATTCCTTTTAATGTTACGATTTATGGTCGATATGCAGACTCCAAAAGTATTAATAGTAGATGATGAACAGGTTCACCGGTATATGCTCTCCTCCATGCTTGAAGATTGGGGCTGGTCATGTCAGGAAGCTGATGATGGGATAACTGCAGTGGAAGGAGTACGCCAGGGCCCTTTTGATGCCGTGTTAATGGATGTTCGGATGACAAATATGGACGGTATGGAGGCTTTGCGGGAAATACATGCCATTAATCCTGCCATACCGGTGGTGATAATGACGGCCTACTCCTCGATTGATTCGGCAGTTGAGGCCATCAAGCAGGGGGCCCATGATTATCTGACCAAACCGCTTGATTTTGACCGCCTTCGTGAAACGCTTGAAATTGCCATGGGGCACCGGCAGCAGCCCGAAGATCAGGGTGTGCTGGGAAAGCCTTTTGGCGAAGACGGTCGCATCATCGGATCTTCGGCAGTAATGCTTGAGTTATGGGAGATGATTGTCCAGGTCGCTCCCACCGATGCCACGGTGTTGATTACCGGGGAATCCGGAACCGGTAAAGAGTTGGTTGCCTCGGCACTGCATCATAAAAGTAGGCGGGCTGACGGTCCGTTTATCAAGGTCAACTGTGCGGCCTTGTCTGAAAATTTATTGGAATCCGAACTGTTTGGCCATGATAAGGGAGCCTTTACCGGAGCTGATCGCAGGCGGGATGGGCGTTTTGTCCAGGCCCAGGGGGGAACGCTCTTTTTAGATGAAATTGGTGAAACGTCACCGGCCATGCAGGCAAAATTGCTACGGGTTCTGCAGGAACAGGAATTGCAGCGGGTGGGCGGTCAGGAAACCATCACCGTTGATGCCCGTATTGTGACGGCAACCAATCGGGATCTGGAAGAGGAAGTACGTGCAGGTCGGTTTCGGGAAGATCTTTTTTACCGATTAAATGTGGTTGTACTTGATGTGCCGCCGCTGCGGGAGCGGCAGGGAGATATTCCCCTGCTTGCCGAGTTTTTTCTGCACCGGTTTGCCTCGCGTAATAATCGAACTGTGCAGGGGATCACTCCGGAATGTATGGACGTGCTGAACCGTTATGAATGGCCGGGTAATGTCAGAGAATTGGAAAATGCCATTGAGCGCGGCGTCATTTTGATGCGCGGCGAATATCTTGATGTTGCCGGGCTGCCCATTGCCATCCAGCGCTGGGCAGGCATGCATCCGAAGCAGAAAACCGAACAGCCCTCTACCCTCAAAGAGGCAGAACAGCTGTTGATTATTAAAACCCTTGCAGAAACCGGCGGTAACCGTAGCGAAGCAGCCAGACGTCTGCAGATAACACGGAAAACTTTGCTCAATAAACTTAAAAAATACGAACTGGATCAGAAGGGAGAATGACAGAAAGTCCATTGAAATTTAAAATATCAAATCTTACCCCCAATCCCCCCTCTTGTTGACGATAACCCTATGCTGTGGTATTGAGCTGTTTTGTATTTACCTTTTAGTACCTACTATGATTTCCCGGCCCGGCCGGTGAAAGGAGCTTTGCAATGCGTACGGATATTCTTCATATCGGTGCCGGCGAACTCACCTATGAGATTCGCAATATAGTTAATGTCGGCATGAAACTGCAGTCGCTCGGCGTACGGGTGAACTGGGAGAACATCGGTGATCCGGTGGCCAAGGGCGAAAAAATTCCGTCCTGGATGAAGGATATTGTGGCTCAAGCTGTACAGGAAGACGCGACCTACGGCTACTCACCCACCAAGGGTGTGCTGGCAACACGGGAATTTATTGCAGCCGAGACCAATGCACTGGGCGGGGCCCAGATTGATCCGGAAGATATTATTTTTTTTAATGGTCTTGGTGACGCGATTTCCAAGATCTTTGGTTTTCTTAAACGAACAGCCCGGGTAATCGTGCCCACCCCGAGTTATACTACCCATTCCTCGGCTGAGGCCGCCCATGCCGGTGACCGGCCAGTGACCTATATCCTGGATCCCAACCATAAATGGTACCCGGATCTTGAGGATATTGAAAACCATATCAAGTTTAATCCCGCAGTTGCCGGTATTCTGATCATTAATCCGGACAACCCGACCGGGGCGGTCTATCCCGAACAGATTCTGCGTGATATAGTTAAGATTGCCGAAAAGAATGACCTGTTTATCATCTGTGACGAGGTGTATCAGAACATGGTGTACAACGGCACCAAGTCCGTGCCTCTGGCCACTATTATCGGCGATAAAGTTCCTGCAATCTGCATGCGCGGCGTATCCAAGGAGATGCCCTGGCCGGGTGGGCGTTGTGGCTGGATCGAGGTGTACAACGGGCATCAGGATCCCATGTTTGAAACGTACATCAACTCTATTCTTAATGCCAAAATGGTTGAGGTGTGCTCCACGACCCTGCCGCAGTTGGTCTTGCCCAAGATTAAGAGTCATCCAAAATATCAGAGTTACCTGGATGAACGGATCCGGCGGTATGAAAAATATTCCCACCTTGCCTATGATATTTTAAAGGATGTCAAGGGGATACTTGTTAACCGAACCAATGGTGCCTTTTACATGAGCGCTGCCTTTGAGTACGGCCTGCTCAATGATAAACAGACCTTGCCCATTGAAAATGATGAGGTTCGCAAAACCGTTGAAGCCATGGTCAGCGGCCCGGATATCTCGCCCGATAAACGATTTGTCTACTACCTGCTCGGTTCCACCGGGGTTTGCGTCGTACCACTTTCCTCCTTTGCCACCAATCTACAGGGATTTCGTATTACCCTGCTTGAACGGGATGAATCAGAATTTATTAAAATTTTTAAGACGATTGCCACTGCCATCGATCAGTATCTCGCTTCAGCCTGAGCAAATTTTTTCACCAATAAATACGTAATGCGGCCTTGCATTGGTCTGCATTACGTATTCCTTCCCTTCCTCCCTTGACACGTGAAATCCCCATACTTATTGTTCGTCCAGATTTGATTGTTCCGGACAGATACTTCACCATGTTCTGCGTGTCTGGAAAACCAGATTGATTACTCACAAAAGGAGAGCATACGTGACTGAAAATACAAAGAAGCAAAATCCAGAGCAGGAACTCGAGGGAAATCTTGAGGAACTGGAGCATGAACAGCAGCCGGAACTCGAAAATGAAGAACCGACTATTGAGATTCTGCAGCAGGAACTTGAAGAGACCCGGGAAAAAATGCTGCGCGTAGCAGCTGATGCGGACAACTTCAAAAAACGCATGGAGCGGGATAAGGATAAGATACTCAAATATGCGGGTGAAAATATCCTACGTGAACTACTTAATACTGTTGACAACCTCGATCGTGCCCTTGAGCAGGGAAGTGTTGAAGGCGGAGACCCCATGCAGAAGCTTGAAGCCTTGCTCTCCGGTGTGGATCTTACCCGAAAGGGCCTTGCTTCCATGCTTGAACGCTTTGAGGTCACCCCGCTTGACGCCGTTGGCAAGCCTTTTAACCCTGATGAAATGGACGCTTTAACCATGGAAGCCAGCGATGAGGTTCCGGCCAACCATGTTCTGCAGGAGTTTGCCAAAGGGTTTAAATTCAAGGATCGGGTACTGCGTCATGCCCAGGTCGTTGTTTCCAGCGGCCCGGAAAAGTAGATTGATTTTCGCCTGAACAGGCAGATGAGCCTTGACAACGGGTTTTTCATGCGCATTGTAAAAAATGCAGCAAATAGAATGATTAACAGATTTTATACTGATTAAATAAAGGAGATAAGGAGATATAATCATGGGAAAAATAATTGGAATTGACTTGGGTACTACCAACTCTTGTGTTGCCATCATGGATGGTGGAGATCCCAAGGTCATTGAAAACACAGAAGGAAATCGGACTACGCCTTCCATTGTCGCCTTTGCCGACAACGGAGAGCGACTGGTCGGGCAGGTGGCCAAGCGTCAGGCGGTAACCAATCCGACCAAGACCCTGTTTGCCATTAAACGACTGGTCGGACGGAAGTTCACCGATGCCGAGGTCAAGAAATCCATTGAGGTCAGCCCGTTCACTATTGTGGAAGGCCCCAATGGTGATGCCATGGTCGAGGTTGACGGCAAGTCCTATTCTGCTGCAGAGATCTCTGCCATGATCCTGGGCAAGATGAAGCAAACTGCGGAAGAGTATCTCGGTGAGCCGGTGACTGACGCAGTTGTCACTGTACCGGCGTATTTTAACGATGCCCAGCGCCAGGCAACCAAGGATGCCGGTAAGATTGCTGGCTTGAATGTGCAGCGGATCATCAACGAGCCCACTGCAGCCTCTCTGGCTTATGGTCTGGATAAAAAAGGCGAAGAGAAAATCGCTGTTTTTGATCT
>CAZQKF010000076.1:0-7828 GCA_964593645.1 uncultured Desulfobulbus sp. | reverse complement strand
TACACGATTAAGCCCTACCATGAACTGCCAGAAACATCACCCCTGAAATGCGATTTCACTCCATTAAATCAAATGGTTACGCCTGCGTGGACAGGCACGGGTCAGGACTGACATTGTGTCCGCTGACAGGCTGAAATCGCTTCGGGATGAAGTGGACAAACTGCTTCGTATCCTCGTTACATCCATCCGAACGGCAAAAAGTAATGCGGAAGGCAGAAGGTGGAAACCTGAACAATGAGAAGCTCTTCAGCATTCATCCTTCTGACTTCAACTAAAGGCTGGCTTGAAAAATCAGGATTATCGTTCGAGAACAAGGCATGCGAAAAATTTTACCGGAGGCATATATATGATATTCCGAGGAAGAAATTTTGAGCATAACGCAGATATCGGGCGAAAAGACAATTTTGCAAGGTAGCCTCAATATAAAAGATATGATCCGGGCAGGTATACTTTCAGACACTCATTTGCTGGGACTGAATCCAAATTTTACAGCGCTTGTACAAAAATGTTTCGCCGACTGCGATACCATCATCCACGCGGGTGATCTGACCGATATTTCCCTGCTCAGTGCCTTTGGCGACAAAACCATCCATGCGGTGCATGGTAATATGTGCGGCAGTTCGGCCTACTCCACCCTGCCGTCGCAGTTGAGCTTTCAGCTTGGTAAGTTTACCTTTGGTCTTACCCACGGTGCCGGACTGGGCCATGATATCGAATCCGCCCTCTGGGACGTGTTTCCGGAGGCAGACTGTGTGATCTACGGCCACACCCATCGGCCGGCCTGTCACAGTATTTTAGAGGTCGGTGAAACCCTGCAGGCGGCCATCTTTGATGTTCCGCAACTGGTATGAGTACGCACAACCTGTGGACGCCCTGGCGCATGGAACATGTGCTCGGCCAGGCAGAAAAAATCAACGGCTGTCTGTTTGAACCTGCTGGAGAAGCCTCTTCTGACCCGGACGCCCTGCTCCTCTATCGCGATGACCAGACCGTGGTACTGCTCAACCGCTTTCCCTATACCAACGGCCATCTGCTCATTGCGCCCCGGCGCCACCTTGCCGACATCACCGAATTATCTTTACAGGAAAACCAAGCCGTCATGACCATGCTGCAGCAGAGCTGTACCATCCTCCGCCGTCACCTGCACCCGGACGGGCTGAATATCGGCCTCAACCTGGGCAGTGTTGCCGGAGCAGGCATTGCCGATCATCTCCATTTTCATATTGTGCCGCGCTGGCAGGGAGATCATAACTTCATGACCGTGACAGCAGACATCAGAACCATTCCCCAGCACATCAGCCATACCTTTGCAATGCTGCTGCCCGATTTCCAACAGCTGCTTACTAAAGCACAATAGAATCATGCCTGCAAAAAAACAGATCAAGATGACCCCTATGCTCCAGCAGTACATGGAGATCAAAGAGCAGCACCCCGGCACGATCCTCTTTTACCGAATGGGTGATTTTTACGAGATGTTTTTTGAAGATGCCCAAGTAGCCTCCCGGGTATTAGGCATTACTCTAACCTCGCGCAGTAAAGACGATGCCAATAAAGTACCCATGTGCGGCGTGCCGTACCATGCACTCTCGGGCTATCTCAGCAAAATGGTCAAGGCCGGCTTTCGGGTGGCCCTGTGCGAACAGACCGAAGACCCCAAACAGGCCAAGGGAATTGTTAAACGAGAAGTTGTCCGCATCGTCACTCCCGGTGCAACCACGGACGATCAGCTGCTTGATGAAAAGAGCAACACCTATGTCTGCGCTCTTTGCTTTTCCCGCAAGGGTAAAAAACTTATCGCTGCGGGCTTAAGTTTTCTTGATATATCAACAGGCAACTTTCTGGTCAGCGAACTTCCACTGGCAGCAGACAACCTGGGCCCGGTGATCGACGAAATCACCCGCATGCAGCCGGCTGAACTGCTGCTGCCCTCTGAATCAGTGGATCAGTTTTCCGAACTGACCGACACCCTGACCACCCTGCTCGGCGATCTTTGCCTTACACCGCACCAGGAACATGCCTTTGAGTATGATAATGCGCTGACCACCCTGCTTGAACATTTTCAGGTCAGCAGTCTGGCCGGGTTCGGCTGTCAGGATCAGGATGCCGGAATCTGCGCTGCAGGCGGTCTGCTTGCCTATATCCAGCAGACCCAGAAAACAGAGTTGTCATATATTAAACAGTTGCAGCCCCTGACCCGTTCCGGCTTCCTGGTTATAGACGAGTCTTCACGCCGCAATCTCGAACTGACCGAAACCATTATCGGCGGCAAACGCAAGGGTTCGCTGCTGTCAGTGCTTGATCTGACCTCAACTCCCATGGGCGCCCGACTCCTGCGTCAGCGTCTGCTCTTTCCTCTACAGGATCGGGAGACTATTCTAAGCCGCCTTGCCGGGGTCGAGCTGCTGCTGGCTGAACCAAAACTGCGCAGAGAGCTGCAGGAACACTTAAGTTCCATCTATGATCTTGAACGATTATGCAGCCGACTGGTGCTGGGTCACGGTAATGCCCGCGACATGGATGCCATGAAGCTCTCGCTCAGCCGTCTGCCTGTGTTAAAAGAGCTGCTCTCAGCAGCACCTGCCGGATTGCTGCAGACCATCGGCCTGGAGCTTGATCCTGTCAGCGATTTGCATGAGCTGATCCACGCAGCCATTCGGGAGGACGCACCCATAACTTTGCGCGACGGCAGACTGATCCGGGAAGGGTTTCACGAAGAACTTGACGAACTGATCATCCTGCTGCGTGACGGCAAGCAGCTCATTCTCGGCCTTGAAGCCAAGGAGCGTAAACGCACCGGCATTACCAAGCTGAAAGTCGGCTTCAACAGGGTCTTCGGCTATTTTTTTGAGGTCAGCCGGGCCCAGGCCGGATCCATTCCCGATGATTTCATTCGCAAACAGACCTTGGTCAATGCTGAGCGCTTCATCACCCCGGAGCTCAAGGAACTGGAAAATAAGATTTCCACGGCTCAGGAACGCCGTCTGGCACTTGAATACCAACTGTTTATTGAAATTCGTCAAAAAATCGCAGACCAGAGTGACCGTCTGCTGGCTGCTGCTGCCCAAATTGCCCGGGTGGATTTTCAGGTCAGCCTGGCGGGAGCTGCCAACCGCTATCATTACACCCGGCCGAAAATCACTACAGACAGTACCATTGCCCTTACCGAAGCAAGGCACCCGGTTATTGAACGTTCCCTGGAACCGGGACGTTTTGTGCCAAACGATGTATTGCTTGACCAGGAGACCCATGAACTGCTGATTATTACCGGCCCCAATATGGCAGGCAAATCTACCGTGCTGCGTCAGACTGCTCTGATCGTGCTCATGGCCCATATCGGCAGCTTTGTGCCTGCAGACAAGGCTGAAATCTGCATTGTCGACCGCATCTTTACCCGGGTAGGTGCCATGGATGATCTCAGGCGGGGCCAGTCAACCTTTATGGTGGAGATGAATGAAACCGCCAATATTTTAAATAATGCCACCGACAAAAGCCTGGTTATCTTAGATGAAATCGGCCGGGGTACGTCCACCTATGATGGACTAGCCATTGCCTGGGCCGTGGCAGAAGACCTGGCTGATAAAAATGACCGCGGTGTCAAGACCATGTTTGCCACCCATTACCACGAGCTCACCGACCTGGCCACCACCCATACCCGAATCCGAAATTATTCCATTGCAGTCCGGGAATGGAACGACTCAATTATCTTTCTTCACAAACTGGTCAAGGGCGCAACCAACCGCAGTTACGGTATCCAGGTGGCAAGCCTTGCCGGTGTACCCGATCATGTGGTGGAGCGGGCCCATGAGATCCTGGCAAATATTGAAAAAGGTGAGTTTACCCCGGCCGGTGAGCCTGTGCTTGCAGTCTCGGGCAAACGCAAAAAAACAACTCAGCCCTGCCAGCTCACCCTCTTTCCGCCCAAGGATGACCCGTTGCGCGCAATGCTCCATACCGTGGATCCTGATGAACTCGCCCCACGACAGGCCCAGCAGCTGCTCTATGAAATCTTTGACCTGCTCAGCCGGGAACACTGACCTTAAACATCCTGACTATTTGTTTTACCAATGCAGATCAATGAAGTATAATTATCTGCATTGACTCCGGGATCTCATGTACCGACTACTTCTATTCTCTGCCGACCATTAACCTATGCATCGTATCTGTCTTCTTTTGCTGCTGACTCTGCTGCCGGGTATTGCGGGGTCTCTTGCCCTGGCCGCCTCAGCTGGAGAAAAGGCCGTCAGCAACCCTACCAGCCAGACAGATCAGCAGTATAAGTCGGCAAAAGACGTGTATTACACCCTTGAACGTGCCAAAACAGGGACCCGTGATCGTTCAGAATGGCTCAGCGGTATCCGTAACTTTCGACGAATATACCTGGCCGCCCCGGAAAGCAGCCTTGCCCCTTCCTGCCTGTACATGATCGCCCGGATGTACAGACAGATGTACAGACAATTTAAGCTCCCCATTGATATTGATGAGGCAATCAGTCATTACAGTGATATTGCCGCAATGTTTCCCGGCAGTAGCCTGGCTGACGATGCCCTGTTTGCCATTGCTGAAATAGAACTGACTGACAAGCATAACCCGAACCAGGCAGCAAACAATTTTCGGGCAGTCATTGACCGCTACCCCAATGGAGACCGAAGCAATCAGGCCATCAGCCGGCTGCAGGCCATTGCCCGGCAGCACAATATCAAAATGCCGGAAACAGTGACCCATGCCCAGGCCATTCGCGATCTGGTCAACCTGCAGCCGGTGCAGCACTGGTCATCAAATGACTATACCCGGATTGTTATTCGAGCCTCGGCCCCGGTGCATTATAAGACAAGCCTGCTCGAAAAAAATGACAATCAACCTCGGCGTCTTTATATAGATTTTGATCAAAGTTATATTCCGCCTGAGGCCCGCTCACCTGTACCCATTGAAGACGGTCTACTCAAACAAGTGCGCACCGGCCAGTTTGACGACACAACGGTTCGGGTAGTTCTTGATATTGAATCAATCTCAGACTACAAGATCTTCAGTCTCAAAGATCCCTTTCGGGTTATCATTGATGTCCGGGGTGTGAAAAAAGAACACCCGGTTGCCGACCGTGAAGAAACAGCACCAGCCCTTAAAACGCCTGCGGAAAAGACCACTCTGCCGACCCTGAGGCCGGAGAAAATCACTAAGCGCAAAACAGAGGTCTTTATCACCCTGCAGGACAGAAAAAAAGTCAAGCCCACCGCATCTACCAGCAGCCGCAGTGAAAAGACAACACTGTCTCTTGCCCAGCAGCTCGGCCTCGGTGTACGACGCATTGTCATAGATCCTGGACACGGCGGCAAAGACCCGGGGGCCATGGCCTTTAACCTGAAAGAAAAGGATATTGTCTTAAACGTGGCCACCAGAACAGCGGCTATTTTAAAGAAAAAGTATAATTATGAGGTGATTCTGACCAGGGACACCGACGTTTTTATACCCCTGGAGGAACGGACAGCCATTGCCAATACCCGTAGCGCCGACCTCTTTGTGTCAGTGCATGTCAATGCCCACCCTAAAAAAACCACCAGGGGCGTGGAGACCTTTTACCTGAACCTTGCCACCAATACAGAGGCCATGCGGGTTGCGGCCCGGGAAAATGCCACTTCAACCCATAACATCAGCGAGATGCAATCCATTCTCTCGGATCTGATGCAAAACACCAAGATCAGAGAATCTTCTCAGCTGGCCGAATCGGTACAGACCAGCATGGTCAGCGGCCTGCAGCGACACAAGTACGGCACAAAGAATCTCGGCGTAAAGCAGGCACCCTTTTATGTCCTGATCGGCGCGGAAATGCCCGCAGTACTTGCAGAGATTTCCTTCCTCACCAACCCGGACGAAGCCCGGCTTCTCAAAAACGACAAATATTTGCAGGCAATTGCAGAACAGATTGCCGCCGGAGTTGCCGCCTATAGCGAACAGCGACGGCTTGCAGGACTGCAGATGTAAGGAGCAGGCAGCAGGCGTTTATCTGCGCCTGCTTGAACTACTCAGGCAAGTGCTTTTCTGATCCGCCCCATGGCCCTGACCACATTTTCATAAGAGTTGAAGGCCGACAGCCGGATATAGCCTTGGCCGCATTTGCCGAATCCTGCTCCCGGAGTACAGACCACACCTGCCTTATTGAGCAGCATGTCAAAAAACTCCCAGGAATCGCGATCCCCCCAGATCCAGATATAGGGAGAGTTTGCCGCACCGGCATAGTCAAAGCCAAGTTCACCCACTGCCCGCGCGATCAAGTCTGCATTATTTAAATAATAGCCCACCAGTTCACGAATCTGGGCCTTGCCTGCATCTGAATACACAGCCTCGGCAGCACGCTGTACCGGATAGGACACCCCGTTGAATTTGGTGCAGTGCCGCCGGTTCCAGAGAGGGTGAACTGCCTGTTTATTGCCGGCAGCATCATAGGCCATGCACTCTTTAGGCACCACGGTATAGGCACAACGGGTTCCGGTGAACCCGGCATTCTTGGAAAAAGATCGGAATTCAATGGCTACTTCCCGGGCCCCTTCAATTTCATAGATGGAGTGAGGAAGTGTATCATCACGGATAAAGGACTCATAGGCGGCATCAAAGAGAATAAGTGCTTTATTATCCCGGGCATAGTCCACCCAGGTCTTGAGCTGCTCTTTGGTAGCTGTTGAGCCGGTGGGATTGTTGGGAAAACAGAGATAAATCAAATCAACCGGCTCTTTGGGAAGATCCGGGACATAGTTATTCTTTTTGGTCGAATCAAGATAGACCAACCCCTCGTAACGGCCGTCGGCAAAGACGCCGCTGCGCCCGGCCATGACATTTGTATCGAGATACACAGGATAAACCGGATCAGGAATAGCAACTTTTGCATCAAGACTGAACAGCTCCTGGATATTACCGGTATCGCATTTGGCCCCGTCCGAGACAAAAATTTCATCGGCTGTAACCTCAGCTCCCCGGGCCTTAAAATCATTTTCTGCAATGGCCTGACGAAGAAAATCATACCCCTGCTCCGGGCCGTAACCACGAAAGGTAGCATCCTTGGCCATTTCATCAACACCCTTGTGAAAGGCCTCAATGCAAGCTCCGGGCAGCCCTCGGGTTACATCGCCGATGCCCATTTTAATGACATCCATCTCCGGATTGACCTCCTGAAAGGCCGCCACCCGCTTGGCAATGTCGGAAAACAGATACGAAGCCTGCAGTTTCAGATAATTTTCATTTATTTTCAACATGCTTTTTTATACTCTCAATCTAAATTAACTCGTTTTCCCTTCAATATTTTCCCAGATTATGAAGAGCAAAGTCCTCATAATTCCACAGTCACCCGATCATTAAAATCATAGGCATCACTGGACAGATCATAATCCATTCTACCTGCCTGCAAGTTAAAACCAGGCCCCTTGATATCCACATCAACCGGACTCACCACCATCTTGGTAGCATCATAGTAATGGAGCAGATCCGTATACAGTTCCTGATGGGAAGACGGTTTGCTCACGATTACGTTATCAATTAAAATCAGATGCCTGTCATCCATAAAATAGGTGCCCCGGTTGCTGGAAATACGCAGGGGCTCTTTTCCCTTGCTGCTGTACAGGGCATCGACCTTAATCATACCAATTTCACGATCCGACTTGCCGGTAAAGGCCCGCTCAGCCTTGATATTCCACTCCACCCGGCCACTGGTGGCAAGCATTATGGTAATATTATCCATAATAAAATTCTGGGACTGGCGCTCGTAGGCCTCAGCGACTTTGGCATCATAGCCGCCACGGGGCGTCAAGAAATCTGCAACAAATCCAGACCAGAGCGGACTGCT
>CAZQKF010000075.1:0-7859 GCA_964593645.1 uncultured Desulfobulbus sp. | reverse complement strand
CCCCAAGCCATGCTGGCGGAGCTGAAAGCGGCTGACTGCCATTATTACAAACATGAATTTCTGGAAGCCAAGACACTGTATAAAGAATTTGAGGAGCGGCACCCAACCAACGAGGCCATTCCTTACGTCATGTTCCAGAGCGGTATGTGTGATTTCTCCCGCACCGACCGGATTGACCGTGACATCTCGGGCGCCCAGGATGCCATTCAGTCCTTTTCCCGTCTGCTGAGGGCCTATCCCAATTCGCCCTATACCCGCGAAGCCAAGGCCCGGATGCAGGCGGCCCGGGAATTTCTGGTCAACCACGAGTACTTTGTTGCGGTCTTCTATGTCCGCGTCAAAAAATATGAGCAGGCCCAGCATCGCCTGAAGTATATCCTGGCCATGTATCCGGATGCCTCAATCGCCCCCAAGGCCGAAGCCTTGCTTGCTAAGCTTGATGCCGGTGAGCCGCCGCGCTGGGGCATCAATAAATGGCTGCCCGACCTTGACATGCCGGATTGGATCTACTTTGAGCCGTCTCGGGATGATGATGGATCCGGTGATAATGGACAGAAAAGACCGGAACGGCCCGAACGGGCGGCAGAATAACCAGCATGGCTGGACCTGATTCGCCAGCCGCAACCAATGAAAATGCGTCACTGCAGCATGGCAAGGGTCAGTGCTTCGTGGTGACTTTCATATAAAATAAGAAAGGGTGAGCATGAATGCTCACCCCTTCTTTTGTTCAGACTATACTTACAGCGCAATCAGACCATCATCTTTTTTTCCGTTAACGGATCAAAGCAGACCTCCATGGCCCGTACCGGGCAGCCGGTAACACATAAACCACAGGCTGTACATTTTTCCGGATCAAAGATGACCTCCATCTCCGGCCGCTGCACATAGAGAGCACCCACCGGGCAGATGCCGGTGCAGGCTCCGCACTGAAAGCATTTCGTATCGTCACGGCGCACCTTGCCGGCCAGCCGCTCCACCTTGACCCCGAGACTTTTCAAATACTCCAGGGCCTCACGCACATTTTCCTTTTGTCCCTTCATCTCCAGCACCATAATACCGTCACGCTGGGGCCGGATATCGGCCTTCAGGATATTAAATTCAACATCATAACGCTTCACCAGGAGATAGATAATCGGCTGATCTGAAGTCTCTTTAGGGTATCGCAGGAAATATATTCTGGTATACATAGTTTCGGTTCAAAGTTGAGGATTCATGGTTGAGGGTTCGCTGTGAATATGCTGCGCTCAATGAATGTTGTCAAGTCCGGTTCCTGAGGAATATTTCCAATTGTCTGATCAACGGCTTGGGTTCAGCTTCCGTATCGAGCTGGCACAACTGGTTTGAGCCGAGTTCATCGGGAAATTCAAATTTCTGTTTCTGCCTGACAAAAATCTCCCAGCGGCCATCGGATACGGCATCGGGATCCTGTGCACGCAGGTCAAGGCGGCGCTTGACCTCGTTGTCTGAACAGGTGCAGAGAATAAAGACTGTTTCTGCCTGCATCCTGTCAGCCAGCTCCACTACCTGCCTGCGGTCATCATATCTGGAGTAGGAGCCATCCAGCACTACACTATCTGCGCCCTGCTCGAGATCACGCTCAGCATACTCAAGCAGGGATTGATAGGTCTTGGCCGTAAACTCAGGCGTATAAATCCCCTGGCCCATACCGTCGGGCCGACGCTCGTTGGCTGCCAGCCCGGCAAGTTCCTTGCGCACTACATCAGTATTATAGGAGGCCGCATTCTGTTGTTCTGCAAACAACGCTGCCAGCGTAGATTTGCCTGAGGCAATCAGGCCAAAAAATATGTAGATCGTCGGCTCAGCCATGAACAATCAGCGGGTATAGCTCTCTGCCAGGGCAAAATACTTGGAGGCGGCCTGAATACTGCTCTCTTTTACTGCCTCATCTACGGCCGGGTCACCGGCGGTAAACAGGCCGATCTTACCGCGCACGTACGCCCGGTAGCATTTATAGAAATTCAGCATCTCCTGGAGGCCTATGTCTCCAGAGCGTTCACAAAACTGGTCAATGCAATACGTAGACAGCTCCTGCAGACCATGGAAATCAAGATCCATGGCCAGAAAGGCTATATCACTGGCTACATCGCAGTACCGAAACCTACGGTTAAACTCAATGCAGTCGTAGATATACACCTTGTCGGCAAGGCAGATATTGGCTGAATACAGATCACCGTGGCAGTCACGGATATATCCGCCCTGGATGCGTGTAGTAAACAGTTCTTCCTGGGTCAAAAACTCTTTTGCCCATCCTGAAATTATGTCAAACTGCTCCTGACTGATCGCGCCGTTGCCAATAAACGCTGCTGTCTGCTCAAAATTTTCCAGCACATTCACGGCCACAGACGTTGCCGTGCCAAAGCCGTCAATCTCTTCACTGCGATCAGCCTGCTGGTAAAAGGGAACCAGAACATCAACCAGGGCATCAATCTCACCTTCTCCGACCTTACCGGCCCGAACCAGATTGACCATCATCTGCTCTTCCGGCATCCGAACCATTTTCACGCCGTATTCAACGATCTCGCCACTCCCGTTTAAGGAGTAGCCCTCTCCTTCCCGGGTGACCGTAACCAGCCCCAGATAGATATCAGGGCAGAGGCGCCGATTGAGCAGCAGTTCCTGCTCACAGCAGTACTGCCTCTTCTCCAGAGTGGAAAAATCAAGAAACCCAAAATCCACCGGCTTCTTAAACTTATAGACAAAGTCTCCGGCCAGCACCACAAACGATATATGGGTCTGGACGAGTTCTATCTCGCCGACAGGAGCGTCATAGGCGTCGTCCAGCAGCAGGGATGAAATAAAACCTGGTAAGTTATCGTTTGCCATCATATCTCCATGGATGCTCTGTCCGGGGTTACCCGAACTCAATATGTATCTCGCTGCGGGGGCAGCGGTGAATTTAAACCTTGCACCTTATACCTTATACCTTTTACCTTAGCAAGAGCACTTACCTCTTAAGCTCCAAGACCAACATGAATGAACAACATATCCTGAACCTGCTACAGCAGGTCAAAGACGGACACCTCAGCCCAGACCGAGCAGTGCATGCACTGCGCAAGCTTCCTGTGGAAGTTCTTGATTCAGCCCGTCTGGATCACCACCGACAGCTGCGCACCGGCCTGCCCGAAGCGGTCTTTGGTGAAAATAAAACCGTTGACCAGCTGAGCGAAATTCTGACGGCCATGCTCAAGCAGAAGACCGTGGTGCTGGCCACCCGGGTTGCAGCGGCTAAGGCAGAACAGGTCTGCGCCCGAGTTGAAGGCATGCAGTATCACGACACCGCCCGGATGCTGACCGGCAACCCTCACTGCATTCCCAAAGACAGCGGCCGGGGTACGGTGGTGCTGGCAACCGCAGGCACCTCGGATATGGCCGTTGCCGAGGAGGCACGACTCTGCCTGCAATACTTCGGGCACCGGGTCGAAACAGTCTATGATGCCGGGGTTGCAGGCCTGCATCGAATCCTGGCGCACAGCGAACTGCTGCAGCGGGCTGCCGTGCTTATCGTGATTGCCGGCATGGAAGGCGCCCTGCCCTCGGTGGTTGCAGGTATGACTCCGGCCCCGGTCATTGCCGTCCCCAGTTCCATCGGCTACGGCACAGGCACCGGCGGTTTTTCCGCCCTGCTGGGCATGCTCAACAGCTGTGCCCCGGGCCTTGCCGTGGTTAATATTGACAACGGATTCGGCGCCGCCTGCATGGCCGCAGCCATTAACAGAAAATTTCTGCCCACTTCATAAAAATCGTAAAAAAAAGCCATGAACAGCCCGCCAAAGACAAAGAACTCAAAAAAAGCCCATCTCACCGTTGCAGGATAGTGTTTCCCGTCGTATAATCAGTATGTTTTGCCCTGTGTGTCCTGCTTGATCACCCTAAAGGCGGTTCAGGCAACGCTCTCGGCGTACATTATTAACCATTACTCTTTGTGACCAGGAATACTCCATGAACACCAACCTGAAGCTGAAGATCGGTCTGCTCGTTACCGTTATCCTCTTTTCCATCATGACTATTGTCCCCTCGTTTTATGCCGGGGCGCCGAGCTGGTGGAAAAAATACCTGGCTCCCCAGGGCCTGAAACTCGGTCTTGATCTCCAGGGGGGCATGCATCTGGTGCTGCGAGTTGATCTGGACAAGGCAGTAGAGAACTCTTTGGGCCTTGCCGCCTCAGACCTGAAAGAGGGGTTGGCTGAAAAAAATATTTCTGCAGTGCAGCTGGAATCCACCGACCCGGCCCAGATTGTCTTTACCTTGCCCAATACCGGCGCAGTGGACACGATCAACCAGGTCATTAAAGAGGATTTTCCCAATCTTGACGTCAAGGTTGAGGCAGAACAGGGGAGTTTTCCGCGCATCACCTTAAAACTGACAGCTGATGAGATCGACTTTATCCGCCAAAACGCGGTGGCCCAGTCTCTGGAAATTATTCGAAACCGTATTGACCAGTTTGGTGTGGCCGAACCTGTAATCATCCGCCAGGGTGAAGATGAAATTGTTGTGCAGCTACCCGGTGTGAAAGACCCGGATCGGGCCATGGGGTTGATCGGGCAGACTGCACAGCTTGAATTTAAACTAGTTGCTGATGATGCAGGTATTGACTTGCCCCAGCTCATTGACCAGGCAATCAAGAGCGATCAGTGGAAAGAAGGTGATTCCAGGGAACAGCTCAACCTTGCACTGCAGGGACGACTGCCCAAGGGCACGGAAGTCTACTTTCAACGCATTATCGACAATCAGACCAAGCGGGAAAGCAAGGTTCCAATCCTGCTCAACAGCCCGATCCTGATGACCGGTGAAATGGTCAAAAACGCCCAGGTTCGCATCGGCGGCACCTTTAATGAGCCCTACGTCAGCCTTGACCTTACCGGTCGAGGCGGAAAAATATTTGCCAACGTAACAGAAAAAAATGTCAACAAACGTCTGGCTATTGTCCTTGACCAAGTGGTTCGTTCCGCTCCGGTTATCCGGGAAAAGATTATGGGCGGCTCTGCCCAGATTTCAGGAAGCTTTACCCATGAAGAGGCGACAGATCTTGCCATTGTCCTTCGGGTCGGTGCCTTGCCGGCACCAGTTGAAATTATCCAGAACCTGACTGTCGGTGCCAGCCTGGGCCAGGATTCTATTAACAAAGGCCTGACCTCTGGTCTGTTCGGTGCCCTGCTGGTGCTGGTTTTCATGGTTATCTACTACCGTATGTCCGGTGTTATTGCCGACTTTGCTCTGGCACTCAATATCCTGTTCCTGTTCTCCGGGCTTGCCATGTTAGGCGCCACCCTGACCCTGCCCGGTATTGCCGGTATTATTCTTTCCATTGGTATGGCCGTTGATGCCAACGTCCTTATCTTTGAACGAATGCGAGAGGAATTTGAACTGGGCAAATCGGTTAAATCAGGCGTTGATTCCGGGTTTAACAAGGCCTTCTGGTCCATTGTCGACTCCCAGGTCACCACCCTGATTACGGCCATGGCCCTGTTTTTGTTTGGTACCGGCCCAATTAAGGGCTTTGCCGTCACTCTGTCACTGGGTATTATCTTTAACCTGTTTGCTGTGCTGTTCTGCACCCGACTTATATATGACTGGCTGTACAGCATACGAAAACTGCGTGATCTCAAATTCCTGCGTTTTGTTAAAAAACCCAACTTTGATTTCATGGCCGTTAAAAAATTTGCCTTTGCCCTATCAGCCGCCCTGGTCATCATGGGCCTTGTTTCTTTTGTAGAAATTCTGCGCGGCGATGCCAACCTCGGCGTTGATTTTTCCGGCGGCTCCATGCTGCAGTACAAGGCGGACAAACCGTTTCAGCTTGATGAAGTCCGCACCGAGCTCACCAGCAACGGATTTGACTCCATTGATCTGCAGGAGGTCACCGGCGAAAATAGACTGATCGTCAAAATAAAGAAATCCGAAGATACAGTAGGTCATCTTGGCGAAGAGATTACAAAAGTCCTGACCACTATGGAAAGCGACAAGGGTTTTGTCATGGAAAGCCAATCGGAGATCGGTTCATCTATCTCCGCAGTCCTTCGGAACAAGGCGATTGAGGCCATTGCGATCTCACTGCTGGGTGTGCTCCTATATCTTGCCATCCGCTTTGATTTCAGCTTTGGTCTGGCAGCGGCGGCAGCCACATTTCATGATGTTCTGGTTGTCCTGGGTGTCTGCTGGCTCTTTAACATGGAGATCACCCTTCTGCTTGTCACGGCCCTGCTGACTCTGGCCGGCTATTCGCTCAATGACTCGGTGGTCGTCTTTGACCGAATCCGGGAAAACATGGGGAAATTCCATGAGAAAAAGTTTTCTGATATCATAAATATCAGCATTAATGATGTACTTGGCCGAACGGTTGTCACCTCACTAACCACGGCCCTGGTACTGGCGGCCTTGTATTTTCTTGGAGGTTCAGCAATTCACGAATTCGCCTTTGCCCTGCTGCTCGGTATCTTTGTGGGAACCTATTCCTCTATTTTTATCGCAAGTCCTCTGCTCTCCCTGAAAAAGAGATAGGAACGGGTTAATGAACGAATTACCTGAACACTTCCACCCCGTTGAAGGTAGCAAACAATTTTGCTTTGCCTGCCATCCCGGGGTTCCCTGTTTCACAGAATGCTGCCGTCAGCTTGACCTGGTGCTGACGCCCTATGATGTCCTGCGCTTAAAAAACAGGCTCAAACTCCATTCAGGTAAATTCCTGGAGCAGTATGTGATCATTGAGTGGGAAGACGGCATGGTGTTTCCGGCCTGCTACCTGACCATGGTTGATGACGGCCAGGCCAGCTGCGTCTTTGTTACCGATAAGGGTTGCAGCGTGTATGAAGACCGGCCCGGTGCCTGCCGGGCCTATCCGATCGGCAGGGGTGCCTCCCGTGACAGCCAGGGCAAGGTTTCAGAACAGTATGTCCTGGTCAAGGAACCGCATTGCCGCGGTTTTGAAGAACAGGCCGCACAAACCGCGCCCCAGTATTTTCAGGATCAACAGCTTGATGAGTATAACCGGTTCAATGATCCACTCATGCAGCTGCTGCAACATCCGCGTATTCATTTTGGCTTTCGCCCCAGCAAAACCCAGCTCGACCAGTTTATTATGGCCCTGTACAACCTGGACACCTTTCGCCAGGAAATGAGTGATGCCAGGATATCCATGAACCGACCGTTGACCGCTGTGGAGTTGCAGGCACTTGCCGGTAATGATGAAGAACTGCTGCTGCTTGCTCTTCGCTGGCTCATGCAGGAATTTTTTGCTGAGTGAACCAGCAGCCTGATCAGAAGCTGCTGACAGCTCTCCAGCAACTCAGCGCCCGCTATTGCTTGGAGGAAGGCGGCTCCCACGGACCTGACCACAGTGAAAGAGTCTATCATACCTCCATGACCATCGGGCGCGCAATGCATGCACGCCTCGATATCCTGGCGCCGGCGGCCCTGCTCCATGATATCGGCCGCAGCCGAGAAAGCCGCAGCCGCGGCAAAGTCTGTCACGCCCAACTGGGCGCCGACATGGCCATCCCCCTTCTCCAGGAACTGGGTTACGTGAGCAGCGACATTGAGGCTATCTGCCACTGCATCCGGGCCCACCGCTTCCGCAGTGCCACCCGCCCGGAAACCCTGGAGGCCAGGATCCTCTTTGATGCAGATAAACTCGATTCCATCGGAGCCATCGGCATTGGCCGGGCCTTTCTCTTTGCCGGCCAGATCGGTGCCCGTCTGCACAATGCCGAGCTTGATCCGGCAACAACGGATTCCTACTCAACCGAAGACACTGCCTACCGGGAATTCCAGGTCAAGATGTCGCGTGTACAGGGACAATTGCTCACCCCGACCGGCCAGCAGCTGGCCCAGAGGCGCCATGA
>CAZQKF010000074.1:0-7860 GCA_964593645.1 uncultured Desulfobulbus sp. | reverse complement strand
TTAATGAGCTTGCCGTCCCGCACCATGGCCACACGGGTTGAACCGTGAACGTTGTGGCAGATAACACAGGTCATCTTACTGTTATAGGGGACTGTGTAGTCATAGGAGGCGGGATATCTGATGTTATTAGACCGCAAGTGGTACTGATGATAGTTGCCGTAATCATCATTGGTGCAGACAGGATTATTCGGATCAGAGGTGTCCCAGCTATTGCACTGGCGCAGATTGGTGTTGATATTGGTAGCCTCAACAAAGGGGGCGGAATCATGACAACTCACGCAGAGCCGGTACGATGCACCAAGGTTCGGAGAATTCTTGGGCCAGGGAATGATCATCGGCTCCTGACCGTCCACCATGTTCAACCGGTACCCCTGCCGATATTCCGTCGGGTCACAGCCATTGCCGTCACTGCAGTCAAACGACCTGGCCTTCCCGTCTACATGAGCAAGAGATGTATTGTGGCAGGCACCGCATTCCACGGCTCGACCACCAAGGGTCTCCATGCTGCCCTTGGAAGAAAAGTTTTCATTGCCGGGTAGACCATGGCCTGTTTTGTAGTAACCCCAGCCGGTTCCGTAGGTGTAGGCGCCGGTTTCATCACCAATCACATTGGGTGCCGAAACGCCGTCAACCACAGAACCATTCTGGCCGTCATGACAGCCGGCGCACCATTTTTCCATACCCGGCCGCAGGGTAATATTATCGTTGTCGTCATAGGCCCGGTTACGCCAGTTGTATTTCAGCTCACCGTTGTTGCCGTATTTTGCCCCGATATCAGGATCGTTAATGCCGTCATAATCACCGGCTGCGCTGTGACAGCTGTCACAGACAGTAGTTGTTGCCAGGGTATTCCCGTCTTTAAAAAGAGGATAGTTATCCGTATCGTGACAGTCAGCACAGGCCAACCTGGGCCCACGGACATCATCGGCATCATCTTCGGTGTGGGTGGAATGGCTCTGGTAGGTTCCCCGGCCGCCCAACCACGGTTCATCCTGATACCATCCCTTGTCATGACCGTGGCAGTAGCCGCAGTTGGTTCCCTTGCCGCCGCCGTGGGCAAAGCCCTGTTTATGGTCGTGGCAGCGGATACAGTCGGAACCGGCAACATCCTGTGCTACATTGGTGTGGAGTTGGTCAGGACCGCTACCGTCGTATCGAAAATGCTTGGTGTAATCGTGGCACACCTCGCAGATACCGTTATAAGTAGTGTCGCCGTCTGCAAAAGAATTCATCCGGGTAGCGTCAACATTTTCCGGCCGAAAAAACTTTACCTCTCTGACGGCACTGGTTTTGGGATACGCGGGGTCGGTCAGGATATGTCCGGTATCAATAGCCGCTCTGATCAATTTCCCGTAGCTGACAATAAAGTTGTCACCAACTCCATGATCGGTTGCCAGATCAATGGTAAAGGCCAAGTTGAGTGGATCGGCAAGGGTCAGCGAATCGCTGGTATTACTCTTGATCTTGTAACTGATGGTCAGGTCGTTGACATTGGGGAACAGGATGAGCCCGGCAAATGCATTCTCTTTCCAGTTGGCCCCGGTCTGGGTCAACTCCATGGCGGCAACTGCGGTCGAGGTGCCGTAAAAAATGTAATTATCCGCATTCAGGGGATAACCCCGTACCTGTTTTTGGTTATGCGGCTCGTGACAGACAATACATTCCACGGCCCAGTCTCCGTAGCGACTACTGGTGATGAGGCTTGAATGGGTTTCCATGGCCGGCGCATCGCTGTCATTGTGGCAGCCCCGGCAGACATTATTGGCGATTGTATCGTCAATATTCTGCGAGGTCGGCGTGGCCCAGTCCGGAAAAATTGTTCCGCCGCCGCCGGAATGTGTCCAGTGGCAGTTCCCACATTCAATGGCATTCTGGGTGGAATGCGGCGCTCCGGCAGAAAAAGCGGAAGAGGAAAACAGGATGCCTGCTCCAAGACAAACCAGGCTGATAATATAATGTCTGCGCAAACAATCCATAAACAATAACTTCCCTTAAATAATGCATAACGTGCCAAAACATTGACCAGATGATCCCAAGCCGACCGGTTGCAGCCCATACACCGCAAACAGGCCCGATACAACCATTTCACTAGTGCAGGTTAATTATGACAGATTTTCAGGATAAATGTCAAATTATTCCCTAAAAATTGTCTTATTTGTTGATAACTAGGAGAAAACCTATAAACGACCCATGACATAATTCCTCAATATTTTAAGACAATTCTTACAAGTTCAACTCCCATCTTCCAATACAATCAAGTATTGGCCATACAACAAACGTAATTTTTTGTCATTCCACATTAACATATTGAATTTTCCAACATTATTATTATACAATGTAAGCAGAAAAACTGTATGTACCACAACAGGAGCAGAGGCAATATATTTTATCAAAAGACGTATTCACCACTTTTCCCCATATTTTAACTATGAATTTTCTTAATCCGCAGAAAAATACTACTACTGATTTTTACAACTCATTATATCTGGTACCAATAATTTGTTATAGTACAATATTTTTCCTCTTGGTTTCCTGTACTCCTCCTGCACCACCTGATACAAATACCCCTGTAAAGGGAGCTTTATCCAGTATCGATAATCCGATGGTTCCTTCGGGCAGCTATGAGCCTGCTGCCAACTGCCAAAACTGTCACGGAACTATTTTTGAACAATTCAGCCAATCCATGCATGCGCAGTCATTTGAAAATCCGCTTGTCAAAGCCGCATTTTTCAAGGTCCTGCTGCCCCGCCGGGAAAAAAGTCCTGCTCTCTCCTCCGAGGTAAGCGCCTGCATTGCCTGTCATGCACCTCTTGCCTCCGTCCGAACCGGCGGTAATCCGGCCCCTCTCAAGGCAGAAAAACAAAAAAAAATCCCGGGAGTCGACTGCGACTTATGCCATACAATTACCGGGTACACAGGCAACAGCCCCGGCGGCGGCAACTTTATTTCAACACCGGATAATCAAAAACAGGGCCCCTTTCACAGCAAGAACGATTTTCACAGCACCTACTCCGAACTAATCAGCCAGAGCCGCTTCTGCGCAATCTGCCATAACCGGACAAACCGTTACGGGCTGGAGATGATCTCCACCTTTTCCGAGTGGAAAAAAAGCAAATACGCCAGAGAAGGTATCCAGTGCCAGGACTGCCACATGAATATCAAGGGATTCTTAACCGCAGGAAAACCGGACTTTGCCTCCGGCAAGGTCGCCCAGGGAACCTTGATCAACCCCAAAAAAAGAGACAAGCTGTATACACATCGCTTCCCGGGGGCACACTCCAAGACACAGGTCGTCGGGGCCATCGGACTTAAACTCAATGCCGATCAATTCCAACTGCATGCCGGTCATGAGATGATGATCTATGTGGATGTGGATAATTCCAGATCCGGTCATAAGCTGCCCACCGGCAGTGCAGAGCTACGCCTGCTCTACCTGGATCTTATTGCCACAATCAACGGCAAGTCCATTCATATCCCGGCCAATTCCCTGAACCGGGATAAATTTGACGTGTCAGGGGCAGGAAAATTCGATGCAGTTGTCCTTGGACGGGAAATCCCGCCGGGGAGCCGTCTGTACCGGGCTGTCTGTGTTGATCCCCAGGGCAAGCAGACCCTGTTTTCTTTTGACGCGAAAAGCATTGTCTTTGATAACAGGCTCGAGGCAAGTGAAGTGCGAAGAGAATTCTACACCTTTATGGTTCCGAAAAACGCAGGTAAAGAGTTTACCCTGACAGCCAGGCTCCACTATCTTCGCTATCCCGCTGCACTGGCAGATACGCTGGGTATTGAGCCGGTTAAACCGGTTGAGCTTGCCGTGGTGGAGCAGAAAATAAACCTGGCGCACTGATGACAGGGCACAAAAGATACTGCGGGAGAATAATCCCTCCTGCACCCTACCAAGTGCCCACCCTACTGGGCTGAAAATCCTGTACTAATTATGTAAAAAATCAAGCATGTGCAGATGGGGTACGACTGAGCTCTTACTATTTTTTATGGCAGCCGTTACAGTACGGCCCCATGTTCGAACCATCCTGTCGCAGCAAATTGGCATACTTGGAAGCATGAGGACTGTGGCAACCGGCGCAGGTAAATTCCTTGCCCGGGACAAAGGGATCAGGCACACCCCGGGTGGGATGTCCTTTGCCGAAAAATCCGGCAATGACATGCTGGCCCGACTCCTTTTCCATATGACAATTCGTGCAGAGATCAGTGATCTGCATCCGGACAAGGGAAGGAAAATCCGAACCGTGCGGATCATGACACAGGGTGCACTGACCGACTGCGGTCGGGCCGTGCACCATTTTCATCTTTTTCCAGCCGCTGACTTTTTTACCGTGGCAGCGGTAACAGAGTTTTTCAACCGGCTTGGGAACGCCGTATTTTTGACCATCTTTTTTCAACTCATGGCATCGCAGACACTGCCATTTTTTTGTCGGCATATGCTGGTTGACAGCGGTTATTTTATCTTTGTGACAGCTGTAACACGGTGAGTCCTCGGGCTTGTCCGGGTTCAGATCGCCCAGATTCGGTTCCAGGTTATGGCATTTTTTACAACTGGTTTCATTGTCGCCGGCATGAAAGATATAGTGGGAATAGCGATGATATTTTCTTGCTGATTTGCCGTCCAGATGAGAACGGAAAAATATATCAAATTCATCACCGGACACCAGCTTTTTACCGGCATATCCATCTACATTTATGCGATTAAGACCTGCTGCCAGGGTAATGCCGAAGCAGGCATTCTTTGCCCCTGCCCGAACCGGCCTGTCCGGATACTGAAAGTCATTGACCTTGACCCGAATGGTATCAATTGCATCACTATCCAGCCTGAGCACCAGGTTAACCGCTTCATGTTCCACATATGAGTCCGGTGGCGGAAAAACAACGGTAAAGGCCCATCCGGGAACACTCAGGCCCAGCAGGGATACCGCACAAACAACCATCACAAAAAACTTTACAGTAAATTTCATAAGCATACGTCAGGGTGATACAAGCAAGGTTTAAAACAAAAAAGAACGCAATGAAGACAACGAAATACCATGGTACTCTCAGTCACTTTTTGTACGACTTCGAGGACAATTCCGTGATGTACCGTCAGCAAAAACCGACCGCTCACTGCGATCTCCCAAGGAACCTCCTCCGAGATAGCGATCATAACGTTCTGCATGTTCATTTAAGACGGCAGAGACATCCCGACGTGCACCATGCACCCCATGGCAATAGTTGCAATCATTGTATATCGTCGGGTCATCATCAAAGGAAATCAAAGAAGTCGCGGAGGGAACGGAACCGACCGTATTCAGTCCGGCACTGTCCACAAGAGTCCCTGAACTACAGATCAAAACAACAGTAAGCCCCAAAAAAAACCATCGAACAGCCATACGAAAACCTCAAATGAGCTGAATATTCACTTGTACATCCCTTTACCAGTAGAGACGGACAAGATCTAAACGAACAAAGTTTCTCAGCCGTGACGAATGTGAAACGTCACTGTCAATACTCTGTTTAGTGAGCTGGTAGGACAACCGGGTCGACCAGATACGGTAGGTATAGGTCAGTTCCGACCGCACCCCTGTATTAACAGTCTCCTCGAGCGAACTTTCCACACGGTTGGTAAATCCTTCAAGATTAAAAGACAGGCCCTGTCCGATACGCCAGTTCCCGCCAACGGTTCCTCCCCAGGAGGTACTGTCCGCCCTGGAGTCTGCAGACTGGTCGTAATACGTTTCCCCGTAATAACCGGCAAGGGTACAGTTCAGATTCCTGAACAGATTAAATGAAAATCGCTGCGTTCCCTGCCAGGTGGTATAGACCAGATCGGACAGGGACCGGTCGACCCGTTCCACTTCCAGCCGGGTGGTGGACCAGTCCATAGTGTGCTGGATATTTGCCCCGCTTACGGTATCATCAACCAGAACACCCGGGGGAATACCGTTCAAAATGGTCTGATTGGCCCGGGCAAAGGACAACTGCACCCTGGTGGTGTTAAAAAAGTTGTAGCCCAGTGTATACTGTTGACTGAAAATACCGTCATCATAGGCTGAGTCCTGACGGTACCTGTAGTTAACCAGTACCTCCTGACCATTTTCAATATCGCCAAGGGACAAGCCCCGTATGGAAACATAGTTGCCGACTACATCAACCTGATAATCAATCCCTTCAATATATTGAATGGTTCCTGCACGATTGGTGACGATAATAGTCGAAACATCAATGTTATAATTATCAAGATAGGTGTCCTGAGAAAAACTCAGCTGCTGCACCTCACTCTGGACGGTGAGCTCTGTCAATGAACTCTCAAAATCTCTGTTGGTCAGCAGGTAATCCCAACGGCTCCCAAGGCTGAACCCGCCTATGGATGTCGGCCGAGTGTACTGAAACTGAAGATACGGATCGACAGAGAAATTCTGACCATTGATGAACGCATTATAGCTTGTGTCAGCCCCGACTGTACTGGTTAAATTTTCAAAAAGTGTGTGCTGTAGCCTGCCTTCAAGGTCAACTCTGTGGGAGCCGTTATCACCGTTGGTATCCTGGTAGGTATAATTAAACCTATAGAACGATGTCAAATTTTTCCTGTGCCGCCAGTTCAGTCGTTCGACAAGGCGAAAAATTTGCATATCCACAGTATCAAGATCCTGATCTCGATAACTCATAATGCCGTTAAGATCAATTCTATTGGTACTCCGAAAAAGATAATTCGTTGTAAGTTTGGAGTCCAGTGTCTTGGTACTTCGTTCAATCCCGTCCGTGGTACGCAGGTCATCGGTAAAGGTAGTATCAAAGTACGTTTTTAAGGCAGCCCCCTGCTGCTGGACAGAGAAAAAAACAAGATCATTAATATCATCCTGCTGATAAAAACCCGTTGTCGTGGTGTCATAACGATTATACCCCAGCCTGGTACTATACATGTTATCGGTATGCAGCAGCCGACTGATGTCAACCCGTATATCCCCGCCAAGGTCATGGGTTCTTGTTTTAAAACCACCTTTATAGGCTGCCCATGAGGGCATCTCCCTGCGGTTGGCATGCAGGTTTACAATGTAGGGCTTTTTATTGAGAAACGTTGCTGACAAAAGATAATCCGGTGTGAATAAATTACTGCTTGCCGAATTACCTGCTGCATCCTCTTCATATCTCTGGGCCAACTCAGGTTCCAAAGTTGCAGTAAACGAACACAGGGCAGGATTATACACCCATCCCGTTGTGCGAAACCCAACTTTTTCGGTGAATTCATGGTACAGCTCAGTGGTTTTTTCAGTATTGTTTTCTCGGGTTTCATCCTGAAATTCATATTTAACTCCGGCACCAACCGTAGGAATCTCCATGAATAAATATTCACCAAGTCGAATACCCGGACGCTCCCTGGGGCGGAAGTTGAGCTGCCAGGAAGGAATCAATTTTGGTATGGGGGTAATAGGGATAATCACGGTGTCCTGATTATCGACGGCATCATCGGTTTGCGCACTTGCGTCTGCAGGCACACAGCATACAACAACACCAATCAGGCAGGCAATACACACATTTTGCCGGTAATTCTTTACACTGACGGCAGACTTCCCGGGTTTAACCGGATCGCGGCGCCCTTGTTGTATCATTATCCGGTAGAATCGGTGAAAGTATGGCAAAAGGAGACACATGGACTGCTTTATTCACTCACTGGTGCAGGCAATGCTTTGGAAACTGCAGGGCCGGGAACAGCACCTGACATAATTTTAATTTCCTTGTAGTCACGGCTCAAAAGCATACGATTCTTTCCCATGTGCGTCGTATGGCAGGCAATACATGCTTTGTTCGCTGCACCCTGCCCACATGCCTCTGGAAGATCATCGGCCTTGTGACAGGAGGAACAAATATCTG
>CAZQKF010000073.1:0-7938 GCA_964593645.1 uncultured Desulfobulbus sp. | reverse complement strand
TGAAAGAGGCCAACGTCCCTGTATTGGCTGGACTTGCTGTGTCGGGTAGCTAATAGTTCCGGCTACACCTTCCACTATCCACTGAATACAGGCCATTTTGTTACCCCAAGAGAACATATTCCTTGCAGAGCTTATTGTGTCGTTTCTTTTCCAGAGTTGAGAAATGCATTTAAAAAGAGCAGCAGGCTCGTTTTGTTAACGGGGTATTCATAGGCTCCTGCATCCATACCAGAGCCTTGCGGTCGGGAAACCCTGTCAATATCCGTATCAGGAGCGCCTGTCAGCGATGTCGTATCCACGCAGGACGATCCTTTTGTCAGGTGATAATTGTCATTGCTGAAATCGGCAAATCCGGGCATTGTACCGCCGATGCCGTCTGTGACCGAACATATTCCGTTAACTGTTCCCTCGTGGCTGATTTTCCAGCCTTCAGGGAGCCAGTTATGATGCATTGAGACGTGTCCCTTACTCCCCATAATCCCCAGGTTGTTCCCACCGGAAGTCGGATAGATGATATTATTGTAGGCGGAGACCTGTTCATCATTGCTTGAGATGCCAAACAAGGTTGTTTTGTCTCTGCGATGGGAGATGACAGTGTTGTTGAAAAAATAGAGCATGCCTTTGCGATACAGGGAATAATCTCCACCATCTCCGCCGTAATGGATCACCTGGCCGTTCTCCTCCACATCATGTTTAATGAGAACATTGCCGTAGACGTACGTTTTTCTGTAATCGGGGCTGTTGACAAGTTCGCTGTGATCACTTTCAACGAGATCAATGGTTCTGCTTCCCGCCTCGATCCAGTTGTACCGGATAACCGTGCCCGCAGAACGATCTTTCAGGTTATTTCCTTTGCAACCGGGGCGCAGCGGGCCGAATCGGTTGAACTGAAAAATGATATGATTTACTTCGGTGTAGTTGTTGTGCTGGTAAATGGAATTCTCCATGCCGTTGCTGTGAATATAATTCTCTTCAAGGAGCAGGTCTTTTGCCTGTGAACCAGCAAAAAAACCGTTTGCACTGTCGCTCAGGATACAGTTGCGAATGGTGATATTTGAACCTGCCTCCACATGAATTGCAGCTGCATTGGCCTGATATGTACCGCTTGCGCCGCTGTCGTCGGTATAGTTGTACCCGGGCCGGCTGCTGCGGATGTCAAGGTTTTCAATGGTAATATATGCCGGTGGCTCACCGGGATGGCTGGAGCCGCCGATTTTCAGCACTGAACGATTTTCGTTCCAGTAGTCCAGTTCAAGGCGGGTAACGGCATTGTCGCCGCTGATCACCGGGCGCTTCCCGGTTTCACTCAGCACTCCGCGAACAACCACTGGAAATTTTGCACTGCCTGTGGTCGATATAACCCATTTGCAGGCGTACGGCTGCGGGCGGTACCCTATCAGGATGAGAGAGGAGGCCTGCAGGTTTTCCCATGGGACATCACCAGGAGTTTCATATGATTTTCCAGGGCCCACTTCGTAAATAGAGTTGAAGTCGGCCGCATGGAGCTGAACAGGCTGGAGCAGAAAGAACAACACCACGTATCGGAGTACGTTCCACAGGAGATGGCCGGTGCAATATTCATCCTTGTTATTTATCATCATCTTGTCTCCATGATCCAAGTGGGCCGGCACCAGATAAACAGAAATCTGGTACATGCGTACAGCTGTGAGATAAGTGAAACCCCAGAGTGATTACCCCTATGATGCGTTATAAAATCTCAACTCTGTTCTTATCATAGGTGACGAGATCCTTATTGCAAAATCATTTTTGGCTACTTTGTAGGACTGCCGGCTTATGCTGTGGAGAGCGGCAGTGGTTCTTTTCTTTTGAAAATGGTATTACGGTTATTGAACAATGCGAATCGGAACGCAGATAATCTGGTATGGGGGTGAATGTGGGGAAGAAAGCGTTATTTTACCGGTTGCTCATACCGGTTGTTGTCATCACATTTTCTGCGGGGTGTCGGACATCGATCAGTTTTGCAGCGGCACCTGCTGAAATACAGGAATGGCTGCAGGCGCATAATGAATACAGGGCTCTGCATGGTGTGCCGCCGGTGACGTGGTCTGATACGGTTGCCGCCAGTGCACAGAGAACTGCTGATAGCTGTCCCACCGGACACTCCGGAGGTAGCTATGGCGAGAACCTGGCCTGGGCTTCATATGATCTCGGAGAAGAGGGAACGGTCAAGTTCTGGTACGATGAAGAGCCATTGTATGATTACAACAATCCCGGGTTCAGCTCCGTGACCGGGCATTTTACCCAGGTTGTCTGGAAGGGGACAACTGAGATAGGTTGCGGATATGCCTCAGACTGCAATAATTCCGGGATGAAGTATGTCTGGGTTTGTCAATACAATCCCCCCGGAAATATTCTGAGGCAGTTTGCGGAGAATGTTTTGCCGCCAAGTCAGTCGGTGCTCCAGTGAGCAGGATGCTGCCGGGCTTAACCGCCTTTGGCCTGTTGCTCTTTGTCCTGGTTTCGATGTCCTGTACACAAACGAAGAGCAGGCCAATGCGTTATACGCCTGATTTGAGGTATGTATATAATGGGCATGATTTTTTAAATTATAGGGTTGTCGGCAATGGTGCGATACGTATTGTACTGTTGCATGGTTTTGGCGCATCACTAGAGAACTGGAGCGATATTGTTCCATATTTTGATCCATCACAATTTCAGCTTATCCTGATTGATTTGAAAGGTTCCGGCTTTTCAAGTAAACCGGAAAAATCAGACTATTCAATGGTTGAACAGGCCCGGATAATCGGCCGATTTCTGACTCATATCAATATTTCCGACTACTATCTGGTCGGCCACTCCTTTGGCGGCGGTGTCGCGCTGCTGACCACCCTTGAGGCGATGAAGACGCATGACTATCCCTTGCCCCGGGGCTTGATCCTTATCGATGCGGCCGCCTATAAAACCCAGCTGCCTTTTTTTGTCCAGTATCTCCGGGTTCCGATACTTAGGGATCTGCTTCCTGCTGTCCTGCCTGCGGATTTTCAGGCGGAATATACCCTGAAAAAAATAGTCTATGATCCGTCAATCATCACGCCGGAACTTATCAACCGTTATGCCTTTTTTATCGCAATGGATGGCTATAATCAGGCACTGGTGCAGATTGCGCAGCAGATTGTCCCCCAGAATTTGGATAGATACACAGAGCAGTACAAAGACATTGCAGTGGATACTCTCGTTCTCTGGGGCCGTCAGGATCCGACCCTGCCGCTGCGCAGCGGCGTTCAGCTTGCCGAAACGTTACCGAACGGTCGGCTGGTAATTCTTGAGCAATGCGGCCATGATCCTCAGGAGGAACATCCACGGAAAGTCGCAGGTTTGATTCTTGATTTTATTGATGGAATCGAGAATAAATAGTTTTTGGTAACGCTCTACGGCGTTATGGTTGCCTGAAAGCGGGTAATGTATGATGGTGTTGTAATTTTTGCGCGACAGTCATTTCTGAACTGTTGAAATTTGATCCAAACAACTTTGTTTGCTTAATTGAGGATGCGGCATGGCAACACTACACTACTGTTTTTCCTTGCAAAGATTTTTCTGTCTCCTTGTAGTCTGTACCCTGGCAGCCTGTGCACCTGCTGCACCTGACGCCCCGACTGTACAGAGGATCACTGTTCTCGGTACCGGAGATCTGCAGGGACATCTTGATGCGGAACCCCGATCAATTAGGCTCGCCGAATCCGGCAAAAAAATTAAAGTAGCAGGCGGTATTGAACGGATAGCAACCCTGATCAGGAAGATACAACAGGAGGGCACACATCCCGTCATTGTCGTGTCCTCAGGTGATGATCTCATGGGCAGGTATTTCCACCAGTTTAACGGCAAGGTAATCTATGAATTAATGGGGCTGGCCGGCTACGAAGTGGTGTCTTTGGGCAATCACGAATTTGACAGAGGGCCTGGCATTCTTGCCGAGGCTCTGGAATCTGTTGATTTTATGACACTGTGTTCTGACTTGATTGTTGAGAATACGGTTATGGCCGGGAAATGCAGGCCGTATCTGCTGCGTAACTACCAGGGAATACAGGTAGGATTTTTTTCCCTGATGACCCAGGAATTTCCCGTGGTTACCTTGACCGGAGATGTGAAAATCCGGAAGGATCCGGAAAAAATTGCTCAGGAAATGATTCAGGCTCTTAAAAAACAGGGCGCTCAGCTGATTATTGCCGTAACCCATATCGGCACAGACAAAGACCTGGAGCTTGCGGCCCGGGTAGAGGGCATTGATATAATTTTCGGCGGCCATTCGCATAATTTTATGAAGGAAATGACAACGGTCAATCATACCCTGGTGGTTAACGGCGGTGAAAAAGGACCGGCTCTTGTCCGGCTTGATCTGGACCTTGACAGCCAGGGGCGACCCATTCCCTCCTCAGCCGAGTATACCCTGATTCCGGTGACCAGTGATATTGAGCTGGCTCCTAAGGTAGCTGTGCCGTTGACCCGGTACTGGAAAAAGCTGCCTGCAACCATCGTTGTGGGGGCGACTGAAAAGGAATGGGATTTACGTTCGTCTGTTCTGCGTACCCGGGAGTCGTCCGTAGCCGACATGATTACTGATATGCTTCGTGCCCGTTTTGCAACAGATATTGTGCTCTTTAACAGTGGTTCATTTCGTGGTGATTCAAAATATCCGCCCGGTCCGGTGACTGATACCATGATCAATGCAATTGATGAATTTGAATGCACGGTGTTTCTTATGCGCATCCAGGGAAAATATATTCAACAGATTCTGGAGCACTCCGCCACTTTGCGAGGTGAGGGCGGTTTTCTTCAGGGCTCTGGTATCCGTTATGTGCTTGAACCGGACGAACCGGCCCAGCAATTGTCTGCGCAGGGAAAGGATGATATAGCGGTTGTCCGGAAGGGAGGCAGGGTACATGATGTCAAAATTCTGTCCACTAAAGGCCATTGGGAACCTCTCCAGCCGAATCATTACTATACCCTTGCCACCAATGACTATCTTGCGGGACGAGGCGGCAACCGGTTTTTCTGGTTTAAAAAATATGGTCGTGATATCCGCAATACCTATTCCACCCTACGTTCCATTATGACGGACTATTTTCGTGAACACAAGGTGGTGAACCCGGTTGATCCGGACGGCAGGATAGTGATCCGGTAAGATAGGCAAAGCGTGTCATTTCTCCGACACTTTGTTTCGTTCTGGTGTTGTTGTGCAATGCGATGTGAATTTATTTTTCTGTATGCTACTTGTTTTATTTAAAAAAATTATTATAAACATAATGTGGCATACTATTGGCAAGTTCTCCTTCAGTGATAGATAGAAACGTAGACTTATTTAACCAGACAAGGAGACAGCACAATGCTTGCCAGAGAACGACGCGATGTCAACAGGTATGAACTGAACTATCCCATTCTGCTCACTGAGGGCACCACGTCTTCAACGCGTGCACATCTCGCTCAGGTTCTTGATGCAGGAAAAGATGGTATTCGGCTGCTGCTGGCCGGAGCCAATCCTCTGCAGATTGGCAGTGAGTTGAACTTAAGTTGCTCACCTGCCCGTGATAACACCGAGGGCAGGAACTGGAGACCTGTTCGTTTTCGCTGTAAAGTTGCCTGGCAGGATCTGGAGAACAATCAAATCGGCCTGACCTATCTCCAATAATAGAGAGTTCCCCTCCCTGGCAAGTATCTTCTCCCTCTGTCTTGCCGGGGAGTTTTTCTCGCTGTTTCTGATTTGTCCACCCGGCTGCTCCTGTCGGATCTACTTGTTTTTTCCCTCCATCCCTGCTATTTCCTTAAGGTACTCTCAACTGATTATTTTGTGTTGATGCGGTCTTGGCCATTCCGGCAAAGTTCAGCATTTTTTGTTTTTACTTACGTTATATTCACCATGAATCCATATCTTTTTTTTATTCTGGCGGTCTTGATTCTGGGGTATCTGTTGGATCAGGTTATTTCTGTTCTCGAACTGCGCTCTCAAGGCCGGGAACTGCCGCCGGAACTGGCGGATGTGTATGATGGGGAAAAATACCGCAGCTCCCAACAGTACACCCGGGCAACCACCCGTTTCTCGCAGGTGCAGGAAACCTTTATGCTGGTTGTTACCCTGGTGTTTATCCTGGCTGGCGGCTTTAACAGTGTGGATATACTGGCCCGCAGTTTCAACTTCGATCCCATCGGTACCGGGCTCTGCTTCACCGGTCTGCTGGCTTTGCTGTCGGGGCTTGTAAGTCTGCCCTTTTCTCTCTATTCAACCTTTGTCATTGAAGAGCGCTTCGGTTTTAACAAGACCACCGGTAAAACCTTTGTCCTGGATCTTGCAAAAACGATGCTCCTTGCTGTCTGCATCGGCGGCCCTGTGCTGGCAGTGGTGCTCTGGTTTTTTCAGGCCGCAGGCAGCATAGCCTGGCTCTACTGCTGGGGAGCGGTGACGTTTTTTATTCTGGTTCTCCAGTTTGTAGCGCCGGTACTGATTATGCCGCTTTTTAACAAGTTTACTCCGCTTGAGGAAGGTGAGCTGAAAAAGGGCATTACCGACTACGCCCAGGCCCAGCACTTTGGTATGAAGGGCATCTACACCATGGACGGCTCCAAACGCTCGACCCGGCTCAATGCCTTTTTTACCGGGTTTGGCCGTTTTCGTCGGATTGTGTTTTTTGACACCCTGGTGGAAAAACTTGGCACCAGCGAGATTGTCGCAGTTCTGGCCCATGAAATGGGGCATTATAAGCACAGGCATATTTTCAAGATGATGGCAGCCTCTATCCTGCAGATGGGGGTTATGTTCTATATCATGTCCCTGTTCCTTGATAACCAACAGCTCTTTGCAGCCTTTGGCATGGAGAACATTTCTATCTATGCGGGATTGTTCTTTTTTGGTTTTCTCTATGCCCCGATTTCAACCCTGCTCTCGATACTTTTCAACCTGTTTTCAAGAAAACATGAGTATGAGGCAGATGCCTGGGCCGTGCAGACTACCGGCAGCTCACAGGCCTTGATCAACGGTCTGAAAAAGCTCAGTGTCCATAACCTGGCAAACCTTACCCCGCACCCATTGAATGTTGTTGTCAATTACTCCCATCCGCCGCTTCTGCAGCGGATCATGGCAATCAAAGAACCGGCTAAAACATGACCAGTCAGAAATGTTCAAAACACAAAACAATCTGTCCGATCTGCGGCGGGGAGTGTGAACAGCAGGAAATGACCTGGTCTGACATGTCGGATCAACCGTGTTGTCTGGGGTGTCTGGCTGAAGAAGAGAGTTGCGGATGTGGTGATGACTGACGAACTGCATCACCTGTGGCTTGCCCAGTTGGTCCGGGAATTTACAGACATCTGCTTTCAATACAGACTGAATCTGCAGCCGCCGGTGTTTGAACTCTCCGGAGCGGTCAAACAGCTGGGCTGCTGGCTGCCGCAACAGCGGACGATCAGGATAAGCCGCCTACTTATCAGTGAACACCCTTGGGACGTGGTGCTGTTGGTACTCAAGCATGAAATGGCGCACCAGGTATGCAGCGAATTGTTTGGGATGCAGCGCGCAGGCCATGGCCGGGATTTCCAAAGGGCCTGCCAGATGCTGGGAGTGCCGGAACCGTACTGCCGTTCTGGCGGAGATCTGGCGGCCGTTGCAGAAACATCTCTGGAAAATCAGCAGACGGCGGCCGGCAGAAGGCTTATTGCCCGTGTCGACAAATTACTGGCCCTGGCCGGATCCGATAACGAACATGAGGCGGCCCTTGCCATGCAGCGGGCAACGGAGCTCATCCATCGGCATAACCTGGCAATGGAGACAGCAGACAATCGCTCCGGCTGCATTCGGGTTATCATCAACACCCGCAGCAAGCAGATTCCTGCCTTCAGACGGATGATCTGCGCTATTCTTCGCGATTATTTTTACGTGCAGGTTGTCTGTTCGTCTCTGTATGATCCGCTTTCAGATACCTCGCACAAAAC
>CAZQKF010000072.1:0-8016 GCA_964593645.1 uncultured Desulfobulbus sp. | reverse complement strand
AAAGATGACGGTCTGGGTCACCTCGGGCACGGTTAACTCTACTCCAAGTACAGCAGCAGAGGCAAGGGCTGAACTCACCCCGGGCACCACTTCATACGCGATTTTTTCCGAGTCAAGACGATGCATCTGCTCCCGAATGGCCCCGTAAATGGCCGGGTCGCCGGTGTGAAGACGTACCACTTTTTTGCCCGACCGGGCAGCCGATACCATCACCTCAACAATTGTGTCCAGATCCATGCCTGCAGAGTCATGGATTTTCGCCTGAACCCCGTCAAGCAGGCCCGGATTGACAAGACTGCCGGCAAAGACGATCACATCGGCCTCATCCAGCAGCCTGCGGCCCTTCAAGGTTATCAGTTCAGGATCACCGGGACCTGCACCCAGGAAAATTATCTTATTCATCGCTTGCTTATTTATATAATTATTTAATAGAGTTAGCCACATGCGGCATCACGCATTGACAGACAACTTTCCGTGCTGTACAATTGTACATATACAAACAAAACATCGGCAACCATGTTTTGTATAAACCTATCATGAGCAAAAATACGTACAGGAACAATACATGCCCATAGTGATAGACACATCTGCAATCATTGCTGTTATTGTTAACGAACCTGAACGCGATACTATCATAGAAATCACTAAAGGAGAAACTCTGATAGGACCGGGTTCTATTCCATGGGAGATTGGAAACGCATTTTCTGCAATGTTTAAACAACAAAGAATCACCCTTGAACAGGCCGGACTTGGTATTCAATTTTTCGAGTCTATTCCACTGCGCTATGTTCAACCTGATTTTGTCGAAGCTCTGCGACTGTCCAAACAGGAAAACATGTACGCTTATGATGCATATTTTATTGTCTGTGCCCTGAAATACAAAGCCCCCTTATTGACTTTAGATAAGACGCTGAAAAAAATTGCTGACAATTTAAAAATTGACGTAATGGAGGTCTAAATGCAGGTTTATACATACTCAGAAGCACGCCAAAAACTGGCCTCTGTACTTCAACAGGCTGAACAGACCGGAAAAGTGCTCATACGACGTAAGGACGGACAAATGTTTGCACTGCGGCCGGAAAAACGGTCTTCATCACCTTTGGATGTCCCCTCTATCGATGTTAGCCTGTCTACCCAGGAACTAATCGATATCATAAGAGACGGGAGATCACGGTAAACCAATCGCAACACAATTACCTACACCTGTTTCTTCCGCACCAGCATGGTGGAAAAATAATGAAGCTCCCGGCCCTGTGCTTCCCTGATATCGGTATAAATTTTCTGGTCGTCCATACCGCAGCGCTCAATAAGCACTGCGTTGTCAACCAGGTTCAGGTCTTCAAGCAGGGCAATGATTCGATCCATCTTGCGAAACACCTTCATCAATACAACAGCGTCAAAGTTCTGCAATATTTGCCGCAGCCGGGCATCATCAAAGGCGGCCGGGACAATGGAGACCACATCATCACCAAGCCCCAGCGGACTGCATACCCGGGCTGAGCAGGCAGCCATGGCCGTAATGCCGGGGATTATGGATACCCGCAGTTCCGCCCGGCGCTCCTGCAGGGTGTGGAGCAGGTAAAAAGCCGTTGAATACAGGGCCGGATCACCCAGGGTGGGAAAGGCCACATCCCGGCCCTGGTCAAGATGGGTAAGTACGACTTCTGCAGCCTCTTTCCAGGCCTGTACCACCTCCGGATCCTGCTTTCGGCCCAGGTGAATTTTTTTCATGGGAAAGCGCAGTTCCAGCACAGTTTTCCCGGTCGGTTCCACTTGACCTGCGGCTATCTGCAAGGCACTGGAAGCACCGTTCTCTTTTGCCTTGGGCGCCACCCATATTTTTGTGTTTTCAAGGACCCGTACAGCCTTACAGGTCATCAGCTCCGGGTCACCGGGGCCGATTCCTACAAGATACAGTTTGCCCTGTTGTTTTGCTGTTGTCATTTCCTTCCAGTAATTATGGTAATGGGGTTGAGTTGTTTTTCCGGCCGGCCTGCTCTTGCATGCCGGGTCACGGCCACTGTACGGATGTCAACGTCGAGTCCCTGTTCAGCCATGATTTTCGGGGCCAATTCCGCAGTCTGCGCAAGCACGGCACTTGCAACCAATCTGCCGCCGACAACCAATCGCTCTGCACAGTAGTGAATAATCTCGGCCAGTTCCCCGCCGCTGCCGCCGATAAATACCCGGTCCGGTTGCGGCAGCTTCTCCAATACAGCCGGTGCGCGGCCTGCCGCCAGTTGGATGTTGTACAGGGTAAACCCGGCAATATTGGCCCGGATATTGTCCTGGCCCTCCTGCTTCTGCTCCACAGTGTAAAGAGATAATTCAGGGCACAGTCGAGCCGCCTCCAGGGAAACAGAGCCGGAACCGCCGCCCACATCCCAGAACACACCTGTCCGGGGCAGACGCAGGCAGTGCAGGATAACCGCTCTGACCTCATCCTTGGTGATCAATCCCCGGGAGTGGCGAATCTCATCTTCCTGCAGACCAAAAACCGGGGCATCGTTTTCTGCCATGTCCTGCTCTATGAGCATCATGTTGAGCGGGCCAAACTGCTGGGCTGCTATTGCTGCCAGGTCACCGCTGGTCATTTTTTCATCAGCAAGACCCAGATTTTCCGCCACCCGAATTCTGATTCTGCCGATACGGCAGCTGTCGCCATATTCGGTCAGTACCCGCAGCAGATGTTCTGCGATTGTATCCGGCGAATTGCGCTGATCAGTAAACAGCATGCCCCTGGCATGGGGTAGAATTCTACCGGCCAGGCTGCCTGCGTCACGGCCATGGAGACTCAGCAGTTTCAAATCATCCCAGGGAATCTTAAAACGGGCGCAGGCCAGCTGTACTGCAGACAGGGCCGGAACAATCCGTACCCGATCCGGGCCGAAACGATCAATCATGGTGCGGCCGATCCCGAAAAAAAGCGGATCCCCAGAGGCTAAAATTGTCACATCTCCATGCACAAGGGCAGCAGCCACTGCATCAACCATCTCACCTACCGGTGCAATGGGTATCCTGCGGGCAGTGGTGCCGGTCAGCAGCGGTTCATGCCGTTTGGAGACCACCACCGCGTGACTGTTATGCAGACAGGCAGCAGACCCGGCAGGCAGCTGGTTGCCACTGACCCCTAAAATTATGATCTCAGACATGTTCCACTACTCCGTCCTCAGAGGTCACCAGGTAGACTTCCACCTGCAGGCCGGAACGTTTTACGGCATATTCCCGGGCCCGGACGCAGACCGCCCGCACCAGATCTCCATGCCCGGCTTCCTGCAGACGCAGGTAAATCTCACGGGCCGTATTGGCTGTGGCCATGGAGTCGGCAGTTTCGCGGTCAAGACCAAGCTCATGGAGCAGGTCGGCTGCGTGCTGCACCTCCAGTGCGCCGTGCCGGACATGGGTCTGGGGAATACCGAGAGCACATTTAAGCACCTTGGCCCACATTCCGGACAGATGAATCTTTGTAAATCCGTGCCGTTTGGCCGCCTTGAGCGCGTAGGCCAGATAATCACCCATCATGACCTGGGCCTCTTCCGGCATATGCAGCAGTTTCTGCACGGCCGCTTCCGAGGTTCTGCCGGTGGAAACAAGCACCTCGGAAAGCCCGGCAGCACGGGCAACCTTCATGGAGGCCTCAATGGTATCGGTCCAGGCCTTAGCCGACACCGGCCGGACAATGCCGGTGGTGCCTAAAATAGACAGCCCGCCCAGTATACCCAGCCTGCTGTTTAAGGTTTTCTCAGCCAGCAGTTCACCATCGGTCACGCAGATAGTCACCTTCAGGGCAACATGGTCAGCGCCGGCTTCAGCCAGGGCCTCATTCACCGCTGCTCGAATCATCTTTCGCGGCACCGGGTTAATTGCCGCTTCACCCACCGGGATCGGCAGCCCGGGCTTGGTCACCTGCCCCACCCCGGGCCCGCCCGCAAGAACAATCTGCTCTCCCTCAATGCCGGGTTCCTGCTCCTCAACCATGGCAATGATCTCAGCACCATTGGTCACATCCGGATCATCACCCGCATCTTTGATCACCGATACTGCAATCTGTCCATCCTGGCGCACACAGGAATGCAGCAGAAAACTATGCCGGTCACCGGTTGGGAAGGGGATCTCCACCCGGCTTAACTCCTGCCCGCTTAACAACACCGCAGTTGCAGCCTTGGCTGCTGCAGCGGCACAGGCACCGGTGGTAAAACCGGATCTGAGTTTTTTTTTCTCGGTTGTCAAAGGATTCGTACCAAATTTTTAAACCACGGATGAACACGGATACACACGGATCTTGTTTTCTCTGTATCTGTGTCCATCCGTGGTTATCCGTGGTTCTTTGTTTCAGGCCAGACGCAGCAAGGCATTTACAGCCGCAACCGCTACAGGCGTTCCACCTTTCCGCCCCAGAGCGGTGATAAAGGGGTACGGTTTGCTTGCCAGAATTTCCTTGGACTCGGCTGCATTAACAAACCCCACAGGCACCCCGATGATGAGATCCGGCGTAAAAATCCCCTGATCCGCCAGTTCCATGATTTTAAGCAGGGCCGTGGGCGCATTTCCCACAGCAACAATGCCGATATTATCTTCCCGGGCCTGCTCAATGGCGGCCTCGGAGCGGGTCATGTTTTCGGCTTTGGCCCGGGCAACGGTTTCCGGATCAGCAATACGGCAGATCACCCTGCCGCCGAATTTTTCCAGCAGACCTTTTGAAATACCGGCTGCGGCCATGTTGACATCCACTAAAATATTCCCGCCCGCCCGGATGGCGGCCAGACCAGCTTCAACGGCACCTAGTGAAAAACGCATATTCTCGGCAAAGGAAAAATCACCGGTGGCATGGATGCAGCGGCGCACCACGGCAAACTGTTCGGGATCAAACGAGGTTGTACCGATTTCCGACTCAATAATGCGAAAACTCTCTGCCTCTATCTCAAGGGGACCTATTTTTTGTATTGCCGGTAACGTCATAAATGTTTTTTTGTGTACTGTATTTTGAATTGTTTATGAGTTGTTTATTCAACCATTCATCATCTTGACAAAACAACGGGCAGCTTCCGGGGTTCGTCCCCAGTGCAGGTGCACGTATCCTGCCAGGGTATTATCCTGCAGATATCCTTCAGCCCTACCGTCATCGAGGATATAGCCACGACCAATCTCTGTGGGCATATCGTCAATTTCCGAGTAGTGAAATTCGTGACCATAGCAAAACTTTCCAGTACTGCCCAGCAACGTGTCCGCCTGCATTTCCACCTGGCGGTAACCAAGCCTGCGCAGTCGTTTTTCCATGGTAGAGGCAACAGGATACACCCCGACCATAGGATGTTTGCGCCCCTCGCTATCGGTTATGGATGTGGTCAGATACATAAATCCACCGCATTCAGCGTAGACCGGCTTGCCGGATCTGGAAAACGATCTGATTGCTTCACGCATGGCTGCATTTTTGCTCAAGGCGGCCGCATGCAGCTCCGGATAACCGCCGCCTAAATAGAGACCGTCCAGGTTTTCCGGCAGCGTGTTGTCATGGAGCGGGCTGAAGATCACCAGCTCTGCCCCGGCCTCTTTGAGCATGTCCAGATTGTCCTGGTAATAAAAACAAAAGGCTTCATCCCAGGCCACACCCAGGCGAACTCTGTTTGCCGGTTGCAGGGTTTTGGGTTCAGGATTTCCATACTCTGAAAATACTGCTGACCGGGCAAGTTGCTGAAGTCTGGCCAGATCGAGATTCTGCTCCATCATTTCAATCAGTCGCTGCTGATTCAGATGGACTTCTGCGCCCATGTGCAGGCCGAGATGGCGTGACGGCAGGGTAATGGCTGCATCACGGGGAATGGCACCGAGGATCTCTGCCTGACAGTACTTTTTAACTGCGTCAGCAATCATTTGATGATGCCGCGGACTTCCCACCCGGTTGAGAATAACTCCGGCAACCTGCACCTCAGGATCAAGGGATTCAAAACCTTTGATGACAGCGGCCACGCTCTCCGCAGCTGACCTGACATCCACCACTAAAATCACCGGTATCCCCAGCAGGGTTGCCAGATGAGCCGCTGATCCCTTGCCACCGTCAAAGAGTCCCATCACGCCTTCAATGATGGAAATACCCTGTTTGGGGGCATGGGCGGCAAAGGCCTGACAGACAAAATCCGGGCCGCACATGCGCACATCCAGATTACGCGAAACCTTGCCGGTGACCAGCCGGTGCAGGGTCGGGTCGATGAAATCCGGGCCGCATTTAAATGGCTGCACATTGATGCCCCGCTTTGACAGGGCAGCCATGATCCCAAGCGTCACAGTCGTCTTGCCGCATCCTGAATAGGTACCGGCGATGATAACAGCGGGCAGATTATTTTCCATCATTGCCTTCCTGATTCACCAATGGATAGAGAATATTAAAAACGTTTTCTATCCCCTGGAGCAGCCCCAGCGTCGGTCGCGAAACCAGTTTTTCATCCACCAGAAAAATCTGATTGTTTTGTACAGCCTTGATTACCTTAAATCCAGGTTCCTGCCTGATCATCTCCACTGTAACAGGGTTCATCCTCCCCTTCTGGGCCAGAAAAACATCTATCTTGTCTGCTTTGGCCAGAATACGCTCCTTGCCATAGGCGGCAATATTTGTCTTGCGTACCTGGGCAGCGTCTTTTGCCACATTGATCCCGCCTGCCGACTCCAGAACAAAAACAGCCATGGAACCGGGAGCAAAGGTTTTCATCCGTTTATGAATGGATTCAAAATACACCTGTTTGCGGTCTGCTTCCGGGATCTGGTCAACCTGCAGGCCGATCTCTGCCAGGCCTGCACCAAAGGAGGCTATCATCTGTTTTGCCTGCTCTTCATGGCCCGATAATCGGCCAAGGGTTTCCCAGTAACGAAACAGCTCGTCCATGGCCGCCGGCTGCAAAGATACGACAGTCACCCTGCTCTGTTCCAGGCGCTGCACCAGCTGGGGATAGGCCCGGCTGATCATGGGACGGATCAGAACAAGATCAGGCTGCAGGGCCAGCAGCCGTTCCGGATCGTCCCGGAAGCTGAGACGCGGCAGCTCGGGCAGCTGTTTGTCACTGCGCCCCACCCCTACGATCTGTGCTTCCGCCCCCATATCGATCAGATTACGGGTATGGGCTCCATACAGAGAAATAATACGGATAAAGGGCTTTTTTACAACTACAACCCGGCCGTCACTGTCAACAATCGGCCGTGCCCAGGCAGAAGCGCCCGACAGTACAAAAAATATAATCACGGTCCATCGTACAAACATATTCAATCTCAATCCAAAACCTGAGAGGTGGCGCCCGGAACCCGGTAACTCACCTGCCTGCAGCCTGAAAACGCATCAAGATGCACCTGGGCTTCCACCCCATAGACTTCCCGGATAACCTCTGTCCGTAACACCTTATCCACGGTTCCCTGGTAAAGCAATTTTCCCTGGCGCAAAAAGACCAGCTGATCGCAGAAAAAACCGGCCAGGTTCAGATCGTGCAGGGCTGCAACCACGGTCAACCCCTGCTCCCGTACCCGGCAGCCGATTGTGCCTAAAATAGACAGGGAATGAAAAATATCCAGGTTGGAGGTAGCCTCGTCCAGTAATAAAACCTCCGGATCCTGGGCCAGAGCACGTGCCACGGCTACCCGCTGTTTTTCGCCGCCGGAGAGCCGGGTAACCGGACGCTCAGCCAAATCAGTTATACCCATCTCCTCCATTACCGAATCAACGAGTGCGTGATCTTCTTCGCTCAAAGCGGCAAAACGACCCAGATGGGGGTGCCGCCCCATTTCAACCACCTCACGCACCGAGAAACCAAAGCGAACCACAAAATCCTGGGGCACCAGGGCCACCTTGCGGGCAAGACGTCTGGCCTGCCAGTCGGCAAGAGGCCGGCCGCAGAGGCTGACTGTTCCTGTTTCAGGGACAAGCAGGCCGCAGAGCAGGTCAAGCAGCGTGGTCTTGCCGCTACCGTTTGGCCCCAGGACGCCGTAGCACCTGCCCTTTTCCAGGGCCAGGGTAATTCCCTGCAAAACGCTCTG
>CAZQKF010000071.1:0-8027 GCA_964593645.1 uncultured Desulfobulbus sp. | reverse complement strand
CCATGGAGCAAGGCAAGCCGCTGGAAGAATCCCGGGGCGAAGTTCTGTACGGCGCAAGTTTTGTGGAATGGTTCGCCGAGGAGGCCAAACGGGTCTACGGAGATACCGTGCCCATGGGCCAGCCGGGGAAACGGATTATTGTGATCAAACAGCCGGTGGGAGTCTGTGCGGCCATTACGCCGTGGAATTTTCCATCCGCCATGATTACCCGCAAGGCCGCACCCGCCCTGGCTGCAGGCTGTCCGATTGTGATAAAACCTGCTGCCCAGACGCCGTTTTCAGCGCTTGCCCTGGCTGAACTTGCCCGGGAAGCCGGTGTGCCTTTGGGAGTTTTTAATGTTCTCACCGGTCCGGCCCGGGAAATCGGGGGTGAGTTGACGGCAAACCCGGTTGTCCGTAAGCTCAGTTTTACCGGGTCAACAGGTGTCGGCAAAATGCTGATGCGCCAGTGTGCCGATACGGTGAAAAAGATTTCTCTGGAGCTGGGCGGGCATGCACCTTTTATCGTCTTTGACGATGCAGATCTGGATGAGGCCGTTGCCGGAGCTGTTGCTTCGAAATACCGTAACTCCGGGCAAACCTGTGTCTGCGCCAACCGGTTTATTGTTCAGGAGGGTATTTATGATGCCTTTGCCGACAGGTTGGTTGAGGCTGTTACGAACCAGCTCAAGGTGGGTAACGGTCTTGACGCATCCACTAACCAGGGGCCGCTGATCGACCTGAATGCGGTCATGAAGGTGGAACAGCAGATCAAAGATGCCCTGGATAAAGGAGCCCGATTGGGTTGCGGCGGTAAACGTGCAGAGGCGGGCGGCTTCTTTTTTGAACCCACGATCCTGCTTGACGTGACAACGGATATGCTGATTGCCTCTGAGGAAACCTTCGGCCCGGTGGCACCGTTGTTCTCCTTTACGGATGAGGCCGAGGCAGTGGCCATGGCCAATGATTCCCCCTACGGTCTGGCCTCGTATTTTTATAGTCGTGACGTGGGTCGGGTCTGGCGGGTGGCCGAGGCCCTGGAGTACGGCATGGTCGGCATGAATACCGGCATTATGTCCACGGAATCAGCCCCGTTTGGTGGCATGAAAGAATCGGGTATCGGCCGGGAAGGATCCAGGTACGGGATTGACGAGTATCTGGAGATGAAATATCTCTGTCTGGGCGGAATAGAAGAGAAGTGATTTTTTCTGGCACCCTATGCCTCTGATTCTTCAATATCCTCGCTGTCCACATAGGCGTATGCTGAATGCTTATGGATGGATTCAAAACTTTCCACCCCCACGGAAAACCAGTTGATGTCCGGGTGGGCCAGGGCCTTCTGAGCCACCACCCGAACCACGTCTTCTACAAACATGGGGTTGGCATAGGCCGCTTCGGTGACAAATTTTTCATCGGGACGTTTGAGCAGGGCGTACAGCTGGCAGGAACCGCAGCTTTCCACCAGGCTGATCAGTTCCTCAAGCCAGATAAACTTGCGTGGCTGCACGGTCAGGGTGACTTCGGCCCGCTGGTTATGGGCCCCGGCCGTGCTGATCTCTTTGGAACAGGGACAGAGCGTGGTCACCGGCACGGTCACGGTGAGCAGTAATTCCCTGGCCGTGTCCAGGCTGCCAATGAATGAACAGCCGTATTCCATCAGGCTGTCGGTCTTGGTTACCGGGGCCTGTTTGGCAATGAAATAGGGAAAGTTCATCTCCATCTGGGCTCGTTCCGCCTGCAGTTCCGCCTGCACCTCGGCCAGCAGCTTGGGAAAGATTGTTGCATGCATATCCTGGCGGTATCTTGACAGAACATCTGTAAAAATACCCACACAGGATTCGCGAACCCGACGCGGCATGGCCGCCTGCAGACTGATATCTGCCACAGTCTGCTGTCTGGATCCATTTTGCTTTCGGATGGAGACTGGGCAGGTGAAGTTTTTTATACCGACGGAATGCAGTTTCATGTTTTTTTTGGGATAGTGTTCAAGAACTCTTTTCTCTTCAGCCGGGTTCTGTCCGGCTCTATGCAGGGTCACCTTATTTTTTCAATGCCTGCAATGCAAGACTAAAATTTGTCGGAAGCTCGAAAGTGTGGTAGTTTTTACTCTTTATTATTAGGGTAAATGAGTATTATGGAAGAAAAGGTTCGTGTGGATAAATGGCTGTGGGCGGCCCGGTTTTTTAAAACCAGGTCACTGGCCTCAAAAGCGGTCAGCGGTGGCCATGTTCATCTCAACGGCGGGCGTGTGAAGCCTTCGCGTACCGTCCAGGTGGGTGACCGGCTGCAGATCAAGCGCGGTGTTGAAGAGTTTACCGTGGATATTCTTGCCCTGAGCAGTCGGCGCGGCCCGGCAACGGTGGCACGGACACTGTATGAGGAGAGCGAACAGTCAATTGCCCTGCGTGAGGAGGCCCGCGAACAGAGGCGTCTTGTCAGAGCTCCGGCTTCCAGACCCGAGGGACGCCCCGGCAAGAGAGATCGACGAAAAATCAGAGAATTTTTACGTAAAGATTGAGATTGAAAGGAATTATGACCATGAAAAAAGTAGAACGTGCACTGATCAGCCTGACTGATAAATCCGGTATTGAAGATTTTGCCCGCGCCCTGACTGAGCTTGGTGTGGAAATTCTGTCAACCGGCGGTACCGCCAAAAAAATGCGTGATAACGGGATTGAGGTGACCGATGTCTCCGAGTTTACCGGGTTTCCTGAAATGCTGGATGGCCGGGTTAAAACCCTGCACCCCCTTGTTCATGGCGGCATTCTCAATCAGCGCGAAAATGCGGATCACCAGCAGCAGTGTCAGGAACACGGCATCAAACCTATTGATATCGTGGCCGTTAATTTATATGCCTTTGAGAAAACCGTGGCCGATCCCGACTGCAGCCTGGCCGATGCCATTGAAAATATAGATATCGGCGGGCCGACCCTGCTGCGGGCCTCAGCCAAGAATTTTCGTGATGTGACTGTTATCGTTGATCCTGCCGATTACGCGCAGGTTCTGGCCGAAATTAAAGAAACCGGCAACACTACCTTGAAAACACGCTTTAAACTGGCCGTTAAGGTGTTTCAGCTGACCTCAACCTATGACACCACCATCACTGACTGGCTGGCTAAGGTTGATGTTGATGCTAATCCCTATTTTTCCGGGGAGTAATCATGCAGAAGCTGGCCGTGCTGCTCTCGGGTTCCGGCAGAACTCTTGATAACTTTCATGAACGGATCCAGACCGGAACACTGCAGGCGGAGATTCAGGTCGTCATCTCCAATGTCGCTGATGCCCTGGGCCTGGAAAAGGCAGAGCGATACGGGTATCCGGCCCTGCACGCGAAGGGTAATGGTGCGACTAATGAAATGCTGGCCAACTATGATATCAATCTAATTGTGTTGGCCGGCTATCTGAAACTGTACACGCCGCCGCCTACCCTGAAGCGTCATGTTGTAAACATTCATCCCTCCCTGATTCCTTCGTTTTGCGGGGATGGTTTTTACGGACATTTTGTGCACGAGGCGGTGAAGGCCAGGGGATGTCAGATCAGTGGTTGTACCGTGCATTTTGCTAATGAGGTGTACGATGAAGGCCCCATTGTGGTGCAGAAATGTGTTGCCTTAGATGACAACGATACTCCGGATGATATTGCAGGTAAGGTGTTTGCCGTAGAGTGTGAGGCCTTTCCCGAAGCCATTAACCTGGTGGACGCGAAGGGTGTTGATTACTTTTGGAACAGGGAAGGATAATATGTCCACCCAGATTGTCATGAACAGTCAGGACATTGACCGCAGTCTTGATCGGTTAAGCCTGGAAATTTTGGAGCGTAACCATGGGCTGGAGAATCTGGCCATCATCGGTATTCATACCGGTGGTGTGTTTCTGGCCGAGCGTATCCATTCTATAATTGTCGCTCATGAGCAGGGAGAATTGCCCCAGGCCAGTCTGGATATTACTCTGTACCGGGACGATTGGAGTTTGATTGCCCAGAATCCCGTGGTGCGCAAAACCGATATTAACTTTCAGGTGGAAGAAAAATGTGTGGTCTTAGTCGATGACGTCATCTTTACCGGCCGTACCATCCGGGCGGCCATGGACGCGATTATGGACTACGGCCGGCCGAAATCAATTCAGCTGGCGGTTTTAGTCGATCGCGGCGGCCGAGAACTGCCGATTCAACCCGATTACGTGGGTATGAGCGTAAATGCCGGTGCGTTTGAGCGGGTCGATGTGCTGCTTGCAGAAAAATCAGGCAGGGACGAAGTGCTTGTACACGAAAAGTAATCGGTGAATTTGGGGATGAAGCGGAGCCGGATTAATGAAATGGGCTGAGACCATGGGCCAATGCCTGGATCTGAAAGATATCTGTCAACGGGTGCGGGAAAAATCCGCCAGCTATGACCGTTATAATTTCAGCTCCCATTATAATGACTTTCTGAAGGCTTTTTTTGACCTGGCCCAGGAATACGACTCCCTGGAAGATTTTTACCGTATCTGTGTGGCCGTTCCCCTGGAAATGACCGGCCTGGTCAGTGCCCTCTACCTCTTTGATGCTAAACGGGACGGCCTGTTTCTGGTCTGTGACAGCAACCAGGGGGTCTACCGGACAAAACAGCCGGCTCCGGCAAGCATTATTCGCAGTCGCGAACCCTACGAGACTGAGCGTTGTTATGTGGTACCAATTTACTCCAAGGTGCCGTTGGAAGGCCATGAAAATGAAGATGGTCAGGGAGAACGCCAGACTTCGTTACCCTTTGTGCACGGCGAGGGGGGCGGGACGGGAGTGCTTGGAATGTACAGCGTCTGTCCCCTGGATAATCTTGATGAAGGTGATCGTTTTTTCTTCAGGAAGTATTCCAACCGGATTGGCTATAATCTACACAACCGGCTTATTGCCCTGCAGAATATTGATCATTTGAAATTTATTAACACCCTGGTCATTGATATCGAGCATAACGTGATTGTGCCGAATATGTATTTCCGTCATATTTTCAATCAGCTGCGCAAGAAAATTACGGAACTCGACAATCTGAGGGATGAGATCAGAGAGACAGCCGAGCCCGGAGTAAAGTCAAAGGGCTGCGGCAGGTGCCTGGGGCGCTGTGATGAGTTGAGTGCTGATCTGTTCTCTTATCACCAGGATCTGGTCAAGCATCATGCCAATATAAGTTTGTTTTTGGAGAGCCTTTTTCGCCGGGAACATTTTGAACGCGGTCATCTGGTACTGCATCCGAAACGGTGTTTTGTGGAAAAGGAAATTATCCTGCCCCAGTTGGAGCATTATGCCAGTCGGCTTCGTTCTGCAAAGATAACGGTTGAACGTCCTGAAAATATGCTGGATCAAGAATTTCAGCTGCGCGTTGACGTGGGCCTGCTTGCCCAGGTCTATGCCAATTTCTTTTCCAATGCGGCCAAGTATACCGGCGAAATCATCCGGTATGACGGAACGCGGCGTAAATCTGTAGCCTATGGGAGGGAAATTATTGAAAATTATCCTGAACTGGGCAAGAAAAGTGTAAAGTTCAATGTGTTCACCACCGGTTCTCATCTGTCTCCAGATGATGGACAGCATATTTTCCAGGAAGGTGTTCGCGGCAAAGATAGTGCCGGAATACCCGGAACCGGACACGGTCTTTCCTTTATCCGACACGTCATTGAACTCCATGGCGGCACGGTCGGCTATGAACCGACTTCTGAGGGGAATAATTTTTATTTTATCCTGCCGGCCCCTTCGGTTGAGTATCCCGTCTCTGCATGAACCTCATCAATCAAAGTGCGCTCTTCTGCACTGTAGACGTTGTCAGGAATGTGTTCAGCATACGCTGAATATGAGTCTTTCGACCTTTTTTTATGAATACACCACCACTTATTGTGCACACGGATTGGTCCCGTTCCTGGGGCGGTCAGGAAATTCGCATGCTGACTGAACTGCGCGAAATGAAAAAGCTCGGCTTTCGTGTCGCCATGATTGTGCGCGAAGATTCCGAGTTGTCAAGACGGGGTGCACAGGAGGGAATTCCTGTACACTATATTGATTTTTCATCAAAATTTAATCTCCCTGCCTGGTGGAACCTGTTTCGACTCATCAGGCGTCTGAAGCCCGCTGTGGTGAATACCCACTCCTCTGAGGATTCATGGATGGCAGGTTGCGTAGCAAGAGTTTCCCGGGTGCCCCTGGTTATAAAAACCAGGCATGTGCTGGCTTCCATCTCATCATCATTTAGCTATAATGTATTTCCCCATGTCATATTTGCCTGCAGTGAAGCCATTGGCAGGCAGCTGGTAGGGCAGGGGGTGTCACCTGGTAAAGTGATTATACAGTCCACCGGTATTGATGAGCAGCGGTTTAAATTTTCTACTGCCGATCGGGAAGCAGTCCGCCGACAATACGGTATTACTGATCAGGATATTCTGGTGGGTAATGTCGCATTTTTACGCCATTACAAGGGGCATGAGTTTATTGCCCGCACCGCCGCAACCCTGCCTGAGCAGTATAAGTTTATGATCGTTGGCGGTGGGAATGCCCGTTCCATCCTCGAGGAGGATATTGCTCGGGCCGGGGTGACGGATCGTTTTATTCTCACCGGACACCAGGAAGATCCGGAACGTTTTTTTTCAGCCCTTGATATTATTTTTTTCTCCTCCTATGAAACCGAAGGAATCTCCCAGTCGTTTATTCAGGGGCTGCTATACGGTATTCCACTGCTGACCTGCCGCACTCCCTCTATTCTTGAGCCGTTGGAATTTGTCCAGAGGTACCGAGATATTGAGTATGGTGATGTGGATGCTGCCCGGGCCGGGATTATTGATCTGGCCGGTCAGATGAGCCGTGACGACCGCCAGGTGGATTTGCAGCGCCAGGCTGTTGCTGAAAAATATGGTCTGCAGAAGATGATCAAGACCATTGTCCGTGTGTACGAAGAGCATGGAGTTCGGGTGGACTGATGAGAGCTGCTGACAGAAATCTCCGGGAGAAAACCATGGAGCTGCTCGCCCCGGCCGGGAGTTTTCCAGCCTTTGAGGCCGCCCTGGAAGAGGGGGCAGATGCCGTTTATGTAGGTGCGCCGGGTTTTAACGCCCGGGCACTCAGCAAAGATTTCAACTTTGCTGAAATTGACTCCATGATCCACCAGGCGCACCGTCAGGGCGTTAAGGTGTATATTGCCATGAACAGTCTGGTCAAGGAGTCTGAGATTCCTGCTGCGCTGGAGGCGTTGTCCTGTTTTGAGCAGATGCGGCCCGATGCCCTGATTATTCAGGATCTCGGCCTGCTCTACCTTGCCCGCACCTGGTTTCCGAAAATTTCTCTCCATGCCTCCACGTTGATGTCGGTGCATAATTCGGTGGCTGCAGGAGAGCTGACCCGTCTCGGCTTTGAGCGGGTGGTGCTTGCCCGGGAGCTGACCATTGAAGAGATGGTGCAGATCAAGCGCCGCACCAATGCGGAGATTGAGGTGTTTATCCACGGAGCCATGTGTTTCAGCTATTCCGGCCTCTGCATGTTTTCCAGCCTCCATGGCGGTAAATCCAGTCTGCGCGGTCAATGTGTCCAGCCCTGTCGCCGTCATTACTCCTGGCTGCAGCCGACAAAATCAAAGCGCGGCCGGGTGCAGGGCAAAAAGAGTGGGGCAAGCTATCTTTTTTCCATGAATGATCTCTGCGGAGTTGATGTCCTGCCTGAGCTGCGGGAGGCAGGTGTCAGCTGTCTTAAGATCGAAGGACGGATGAAAAGTGCCCGCTACGTGGCAAATACTGTTGCTGCTTATCGCATGACTCTGGACTGCCTGGATAAGTCTGATGAAGAGCAGGAACAGATGCTGCGCAAGGCCCATGCTCTGCTTGATGAGGCCATGGCCCGAAAACGATCAAGTGGTTATCTGCTGACCGAGGCACCGACCGAGGCCATAACCCCGGAGATTTCAGGCAGCAGCGGCCAGATGCTCGGTCGGATCAAAGAGGTGCGGCAGGAGCGAACCCGGGACGGAAAAAATCGTTTAACTCTTACGCTTTCTCTGGCAGCAGAGATCAACGAGGGCGATCGGCTGCGCCTGCACAAC
>CAZQKF010000070.1:3250-8063 GCA_964593645.1 uncultured Desulfobulbus sp. | reverse complement strand
AACCGTCCGGTTTTTATTGTCGGTCATGGTCTCCACCAGCACCGCAACACCGCCGGGACCGTAGCCCTCGTACAAAATCTCATCGTATACGGCACCGTCAAGATCGCCGGTACCCTTTTTAATGGCCCGTTCGATATTATCCTTGGGCATATTCTCGGATTTGGCCGCAGTCACAGCACTGCGCAGACGGGGATTACCGTCCACGTCACCGCCGCCCATCTTGGCCGCGACTGTGATTTCCTTGATCAGCTTGGTGAAAATCTTGCCTCGTTTTGCATCATTGGCACCTTTTTTTCGCTTAATGGTGCTCCACTTAGAATGTCCGGACACTGTAATTCTCCATCAGGTACAAACCGGCATAACCGGATTTTTTGTTTAAATGTAATTTCCTCTGCAGGCGGTCTGCAGTCAGCCAGGCCTTGCCATGTTCTTTTTCTAACGCAGAGACGCAGAAGGCGCAAAGAAAAACAATACAGGCCTGTAAGCTGCCCCGTACGCTATTTCCTCAACGCTGCCGCTTCCTTTGCCTTAAAGCCCCGGCTCAGGACAAACACCTCGCGGCTCTCCTTGCGTGAGCTCTGGGGTTTGACCACCTTGACGGTTTCAAACAGGGCTTTACATTCCGCAATAAAATCTGGAAAATCCTCGCCCTGGAACACCTTGCAGTAGAAACTACCCCGTTCATGCAGCATCATGCCCGCAATATCCAGCGCCCGCCGAACCAGCCGCAGGGAATGCTGGTGATCGGTAAACCTGCTGCCCGTGGTCTGGGGCGCCATGTCACTGATCAGGACATGAAATCCGGGCCACGTCTTGCGTAGCTCCGACACCAGATCTTCGTCGTATACATCATAACAGAGCCAATGAATTTCAGCATTGCCTTTTTGGGACGGGATGTCTGTTGCCTGCAGGTCAACCCCCACCACCACGCCCCCGGGTCCGACAATGCCGGCAGCATACAGGCTCCAGCTGCCTGGATGACAGCCCAGATCCAGCACCCGTTGTTTCTTCTTTAAAAACTTATATTTAAGCTGCGCCTCTTCCAGTTTGTACACGGATCGGGCAGGATAGTTATCCTTTTTCGCCTTTTTAAAGTAGTAGTCTTGTTCTTTACGCATGGGGGGACGGTTCAGGGTTTAAGGTTCAACGTTCAGGGGTTAAAACCACGGATGAACACGGATACACACCGATGAAAAAACAAAAATCCGTGCTCATCCGTGTGTATCCGTGGTTCTCATTTTTTACGGCTCAACTCTTTTGCCAGGGCAAGGGCCTGGTCGCGGTCCCGGATGGTATGTTCCATCTGGGCCTCTTCCACCTGCTCCAGGATTGTACGAAACAGAGGACCCGGGACAAGTTTCAGCTCATCAATTAAATCCTTGCCCGTGATCAGGGGCGGGGCGGAACGTACCGGGGCAACGTGTTCCTGATCGATCCTGGCAAGTCGGTTGAACAAACCCGAGACTTCCTGTTCCATCTGCTCGGGACTGGAGTCTCCCTTGCCGGCTAATGCATCGGCCATGGCCAGTAGAAAAAGCCCGGGCAGGTCTTCACCAATGGCCTTGACCAGCCGCAGACAGGCCTTAAGGGTTAAATCTCCCTGGCGCTGGTTATTGGCCAGAAAAAACGGCCGCATATGGCCGGCAACCAGGCGGGCAACCAGACGACTGTCCCGACTTGACCACCTGAGCCGCTCGGCAATGGCAGTGAAGAGATCCGCGCCCTTGAGATCGTGGTTATAAAAGGTAATGCGGCCCCCCTTATCCTCGTTAATGCCAAAGGTGACCGGTTTTCCCACATCGTGAAACAGGGCTGCCCATTTCAGCTGCAGCGGCCGCCGCAGGGCCCGGAGATATGTCTCCATGAGAATGCTGTTTTCTGGAAAAAAACGACCCGGATCTGCGAGCACAAGCTCCATCTGATGCAGGGCCTCCAGACAGTGTTCAAACACATCGAGATGATGGCTGGCCGGTTGCTCCATACCCACCCCGGCCCGCAGTTCCGGCAAAACCTGCCACAGCAGCCCGCTGTCGCGCAGAAGGGAAAAGGTTGCATACGCCCGGGGCGTGGCCATGATCAGGTCAAGTTCATGGGCCACCCGTTCAGCTGATACCTTTTCTATTGTTGAACGCTGCCTGCGAACCTGTTCAAGCGTTGCCGGTTCAACTGTAAAATCCAGGACTGCCGCAAAACGAAACACCCGCAGCATCCGCAGGGGATCACTGAAAAAACTCTCTCCGGAGGTTACCCGGATCAACCGGGCAGCCAGATCCTTTCCGCCGCCGACAGGATCAATAACCGGTAACTCCCCATGTTCGGCACAGGCCGGATCATGGAGCAGGCCATGCACGGGCAGGGCCATGGAGTTCACTGTAATATCACGTTTATGCAGTTCCTCGTCGATTGAAGAAGCTCCCTCGCGAAAGGAGGAAAAATCAATATCCAGCCCCTGCAGGACCACTCGGGCCGCATCCTCTTCCCGGCCAAGCTCCACATAGGTACCGCCGGTCTGCTCGGCCAGCAGCTCTGCCCACTGCTTTGCCCGCCTCACCACGGTGAGGTCAATATCAGCGGGCTTTCTGGCCAGCAACAAATCACGCACCGTGCCGCCGGTCATGTACACATCACCGGGAAGCGCATCATGAACTGCTGCCAGCTGCTCAAGCAAACCGTCAGGAAAGAGGGCAGCAACGGCTCGGCAGGAAATATTTTTCTGATCCTCTGCATGCATAGCAACAATATACCAGCTGCCGCACAAGATTTCTCGATTTTTCCGGACATGCTCCGGTAATACTGCACAGTTCCTCTTTACGCCTTACCGCTGAATGTGTATTTTACATCTATGACATCTCAACAAAAAAATAATGATGCGGTCGACGCCGCGACTTCACGAACCATTCGTATCGGCACCGCAAATATCGGCCTGATCGGTCTTGATCTTGCCATTAATGAGGCTGCGGCCGGGGATCTGCCCGAGGCTGAAGCCATGGATGTGTTGTACCGGGCAATAAAGAAAAAAAACTATATTCCTGCCGGTATGGAGGAAAAATATAAAGTTGCCCTGTTCAAGGAGTATAATAAACACCTGCACGGGGACAGCGGTAATGACGAGGGGCTGGTCTTTCGCATCTACGGGCCGGGCTGCGTCAGCTGCAACGGGCTGCAGGAACTGGTGATTGAGGTGTTGGCCGACATGGATATTGCCGCAGATATTGAGCAGATCCATGATCCGGATGAAATCGGCCGGGCCGGAATCCTGCAGACCCCGGCCCTGAGAATAAACGGCTCTTTAAAAAGTGCAGGCCTCCTGCCGACCAGGGCTCAACTGGAACAGTGGATACGGGACATTCATGACTGACAATATTTTTTTTACCTTGTTCCAGCAGCTCGGCCTGCCCGAACAGTTTATTCTTCCGGCAACATACACCACCGTTATCCTGCTGGTGCTTTTACTGGCCATACCGGCAACCTGGATTGTCCGGCGCAGCCTGCTTCGGCTTATCCATCATGTGGTGCGCGGCAACCGTATGCACTGGGACGATGCCCTGGTGGACAACCATTTTTTCCAGCGGCTGTCCTGGATCATGCCGGTACTCATCTTCCATATCAGCCAGGACCTGCTGCTGCCGCCCGATTCCCAGGCTGCGGCCATCCTGCGCCGTCTGATTGTCTGCGGCTTTGTCCTGGTGGGGATCGGTACGCTGACCGCCCTGCTCAACACCATCAATGACATCTATAAAAAACACCACAGAAAAAGCGGCAAGACTATCCGCGGCTATGTTGATGCAGCCCGGATCGTCATCTATGTGCTGGGCATTATCTTCCTGATCGCAGTCCTTACCGACCGCTCTCCCTGGGGGCTGCTGTCGGTCATGGGTGGTCTGACCGCCGTAATCATGCTCGTCTTCCGCGACTCCATCCTCGGCTTTATTGCCTCCATCCAGCTCACCGGCACCGATATGATCCGGGTAGGCGACTGGATTGAGATGCCCAGTTATGACGCAGACGGCGATGTGATTGAGATCTCCATTCACTCGGTACGGGTGCGCAACTGGGATAAGACCATTACCACCATCCCCACCTACGCCCTGATCTCCAAGTCGTTTAAGAACTGGCGCGGCATGTCCGAGTCGGGCGGACGCCGTATCAAACGATCTCTGAACCTGGATATGACTTCCATCCGTTTTCTCACCGAACAAGAGCTGGACAGGCTGGCAGAGATCCAGCTCATTACCGACTATATCCACAGCAGACAGCAGGAGATTAAGGCCTACAACAAAGAGAATTCCGTTGACCAGTCAACCATCATCAACGGCCGCTGCCAGACCAACGCCGGTGTCTTCCGGGCCTATATTATTGCCTACCTGCAGCAGAACCCGAAGCTGCACAAGGACATGACCTTCCTGGTCAGACAGCTCAAGCCCGGCCCGGATGGTCTGCCCATTCAGATCTATGTGTTCAGCAAAGATCAGGTCTGGGCCAACTACGAGGCCATTCAGGCCGATATCTTTGACCACCTGATTGCGGCCCTGCCCCAGTTTGATCTGCGCATATTCCAGCAGCCTTCAGGCTATGATTTCAGGCAGCTGACCGGCGGCGCGGTCAACTCAAAGGCGCTTGACCATCTGCATTGACGCTACGAGATAACACGTTTGTACCCTTGAGGCTTTCAGGTACGAGGGCATGATTACCGGGCGGCTCTATTGCTGCCTGATACAATAAAAACTTTTGGATAATATATGAATAGCTTCGGCCGTATATTCAGGATTTCAATTTTCGGTGAAAGCCACGGCATCCAGATAGGCGTGGTCAT
>CAZQKF010000070.1:0-3240 GCA_964593645.1 uncultured Desulfobulbus sp. | reverse complement strand
CGGCCGGTATCCCCCTGACCGAAGAGGACATGAAAAATGACTTTGCCCGCAGACGGGCCGGGGGACGCGGCACCACACCGCGGGTGGAACCGGATCTGCCGCGCATTGTCTCCGGTGTATTCCGCGGGAAGACCACAGGCGCACCACTGACCATTGTCTTTGAAAACACCAATATTAAATCAGATGACTACGACAATCTCTGGAACCATCCCCGGCCCGGCCATGCCGACTTCACGTCCCGGCAAAAATACGGCGAATTCAATGATCCCCGAGGCGGAGGTCATTTTTCCGGCCGCATCACCTTAGGCCTGGTGGCAGCCGGCGTGGTGGCTAAGAAAATCATCGCCCCAACCAGTGTGCACGCCGAACTCGTCGAAGCAGACGGCAACAGCAACATTGCGGCGGCCGTGGAGGCGGCAATTGAGAGCAAAGACTCCATCGGCGGACTGATCGAATGCCGCTGCACTGATATGCCCGTCGGGCTTGGCGAGCCGTTTTTCGATTCGGCTGAGGCCCTGATCGCCCACACAATCTTTGCCGTGCCCGCAACGCGCGGTATCGAATTCGGCTCCGGTTTCCGTTCGGCCCGCATGAGGGGCAGTGAGCATAACGACTGGATTATGGACGCGGACGGCACAACTGCCACCAACTATGCAAGCGGCATCAACGGCGGCATCACCAACGGCAACGACATTGTCTTCCGGGTGCCCATCAAGCCCACCTCGAGCATCGGCCTGCCCCAGGACACCTTCAACTTCAAGGAAAACAGCGTTGATACTCTGCTCATCGAAGGCCGCCATGACGTGTGTATTGCCATCCGCATCCCGGTGGTCATTGAATGTGCCACCGCGGTCGTGCTCGCCGATCTCATGCTGCAGGATCAGCAGCGCGGTCGGGTATTTAAATAAGGAGAACCCATGCAATTCGGCAGTGACAACCAGACAGGTGCCTCGCCCAAAATCCTCGAAATGCTCATCCAGGCCAACAGCGGCTTTACCCACGGCTACGGCGATGATGACTGGTGTACACAGGCGATCCGGGCCCTGGAAAACTTTTTTGACTCCAGCCTGGAGGTCTTTTTCGTGGCCACCGGTACAGCAGCGAATTCACTGGCCCTGTCCTGCCTGGCCCGTCCCTGGGAGACTATCCTCTGCCATCATCAGGCCCACATCATCCAGGATGAATCAACCGCCCCTGAGTTCTTTTCCGGCGGTGCACGGCTGATGCCTGTCACCAGCCAGGCCGGACGAATAGAACGGGAACATCTGATTAGCTACTTTGCAGGCCTTGGTGATGAACCGCCCCACACCTCCCGCACCGCAGCCCTGTCCATAACCCAGGCCAATGAGGCGGGCCAGGTGTACACGCCGGAGCAACTGCGGCAACTTACCGACTTTGCCCACAAACAGAACATGCACGTCCACATGGACGGGGCCCGTTTTGCCAATGCCGCGGCCGCCCTTGATTGCCGACCCGCCGACATCACCTGGAAGGCGGGTATAGATGTTCTGTCCCTTGGGGCAACAAAATGCGGGGCCCTGGCTGCCGAGGCGGTAATCTTTTTCACGCCCGGCCTTGCAGACTCTTTTATCCACCGTAGAAAAAGGGCCGGACATCTCCTGTCCAAGGGACGCCTGTTCGGGGCCCAGTTCACGGCCTGGCTGGAAGACGATCACTGGCTGGAACTTGCCCGCCATGCCAACTATCAGGCGGCTGTGCTGGCCAAACAATTGTTCAACACCCCCAATATCTGCCTCCAATGGCCGCTTGAGGCCAATGAACTCTTTGTGACCATGCCCGGCGAACTTGCCGACAAACTTCATGATGCCGGGGCTGAATTCTACCAGTGGCCGGTCCACGCCCTGCCCCAGGGCGTGGTGCTTGCAGAAAATGAGGTGTATGTGCGGCTGGTCACGTCCTTTGCTACCACTGATGAACAGATCGAACAGTTCTGCGGTCTTGTCCAAAAATTCCAGTAACGCCAAAAGCCATGAACAATATTCAAATCCGTAAAGCCGTTCCGGAAGACGCCCCGCTCATCCTCTCCTTTATCACCGGTCTGGCCGTATTTGAAAAGGCGGAACACGAGGTCAAGACAACTGAAGCAGATATACAAAAAACCCTGTTCGGCGATAACGCAACTGCCCATGGCCTGATCAGTTCCATTGATGATGAGTCGGTCGGCTTTGCCGTCTACTTTTACAACTATTCCACCTGGCTCGGTAAACCCGGGCTCTACCTGGAAGATCTCTACATCCATCCCGACTATCGCGGTTCCGGCTCAGGCACGGCCCTGCTTAAACACCTGGCACGGATCGCGGTACAAAAGGGCTGCGGCCGTTTTGAATGGAGCGTATTGGACTGGAACGAACCGGCCATACAGTTTTACGAGTCCCTGGGTGCCCGGCCGCAAAGCGAATGGATCATCTACCGGCTGACTGGTGACGCCCTCCACGCTCTGGCAGACAACAACCGCCTGGACGAATAAACCTGTCTACAGTAACAGAGAGAATACTTATAAACGCATGAACTTAAGTTATTACCACTGGAACCCATCACATAATACCCCTGTCACTATATAATACTTTTTCTTCATCTCAGGCACACATATAGCCGTAAAAACGCAACAACCACGCACTCCACGCCCCATCACCTGCAAATTCCCGTTAATTCTCCTCGTTTACACCTGTTCCGGGACCACCCAGTGCGTGACCGCCGAGTTTTTTGGCGCGAAACGCGCCATTACTCCAATAATAGCAAGGCAACATATTGATATTAAATATTAAATCAACAAGCCATCCCCGACCCACAATCTTGCCTCTACGCTCGAGATTGATCAACGCTTCCCCTTCCCGATCAGCGAATCACTCCGGCTTTTACCCACAAAATAGCGTCTAGGTAGATAGTTACGACACACAATCTCCTGAAATTCCTTGCCTCGCAGTCACCTTGCGCAAACGACGCATTTTGCGTAGCACATTCTCCCCGCATTGGACGTATTTTACGCCCACCTTGTAAGTATTCTATAAAATCAACCTTCCGCTAAATACTATAAGCTGACAGAGACATAATTTTTTCAAATGAAACTTCCGGCAGTTAGGCAGACATGTCCGGAATTCTCCCTTCCGGATTTCTTCTGGCACACCATTTGCGATAAACAAAGCAAACGAAACGAGCACTACCTAAGCCGAACGACGAGATAAGGGGGACACCATGAGTATCCTGCAACAGACAATCACA
>CAZQKF010000069.1:0-8101 GCA_964593645.1 uncultured Desulfobulbus sp. | reverse complement strand
TGTACTTGGAGTAGAGTTAACCGTGCCCGAGGTGACCCAGACCGTCATCTTTACCCGTCAGGCGGGACGGACACCGGTGCCGGAACAGGAGTCGCTGCAGAAACTTGCCGCCATTCAGGCGTCCATGTGCATTTTTTTGTCCGTGTCCATGATGGAGACAGTTGTGGATGAGTTGATCAGCGGCGGCTATCCTCCGGATACACCGGTAGCCGTGGTCGAGAAAGCATCCTGGCCGGATCAGCGTATTGTCCGGGGCTTGCTGTCGGATATTGGCAACAGGATTAACAAATCGGCAATTCGGAAAACCGCCATGATCCTGGTGGGCAGGGCCCTGGCCGATGATGCCGCTGCCGCATCAAGACTCTATGATGCCGGATTCAGTCACGAGTATAGGGAGAAGAAATCATGAAAGGGTATTTGTTTGTTTGTCTGCTGCTGTTCACCTTTGTTGTCCCGGCAGCAGCGCTGGAGCTTGGCGGAGTAAGCCTGCCTGACACCGCAACCGTGCAGGGAAAACAGCTGCAGCTGAACGGGGCCGGGCTGCGGACCAAGTTTTTTTTCAAGATTTACGCAGGCGGCCTGTACCTGGAAAAAGCTTCCCATGACGCAGCCGCCATCATTGTCGCTGATGAACCGATGCTGGTTCGGATGCATTTTATCTATGACGGCGTCAGTGCGGAAAAACTGCAGGATGGCTGGAAAGAAGGCTTTGCCCTGACTGCACCTGATGCCGGCGAAAATCTTGAACAGGCCTTTTCTACCTTTATTGCCCTGTTCAACGAGGAGGCAAAGGAAAATGATGTCTATGATATTTCCTGGCTGCCCGGTAAAGGGGTTGAGGTAAGCTTTAACGGCAAATTCCAGGGAGAGATCAGCGGTCTTGATTTCAAAAAAGCCCTGTTTGCCATCTGGCTCGGTGATAAACCGGTGGATAGTGACCTGAAAGAGGGGATGCTTGGCCGGTAAAATTGCTCTGCCGGCCCTGACCATGGGGGGCGAACAGTTGGCGTCCCGACTGGCGGATCAGCTTCCCGGCAGCACTGTTATTCCCTGCCGGGGCAGACTGCGTCAGACCTTACACCGCTGCTGGCAGGAATATGACTCCCTGGTTTGCATAATGGCTGCCGGTATTGTGGTGCGAACGCTGGCACCACTGCTGGCGGATAAGCGCGAAGACCCTGCCGTGGTGGTCTGTGATGAAAAGGGACAGTTTGCAATCTCCCTGCTCTCCGGCCATCTGGGCGGCTCCAATCAACTTGCCCACCAGGTAGCCGAAATCCTGGGCGGCCAGGCAGTTATTACCACGGCCTCGGATGTGCTTGGCCAAACTGCACTTGATCTCTGGGCCAGAGATCTGGGACTGAGGGTTGCTGATAAGGCATCCTTGACCCGGGTTATGGGCAAGCTGGTAAATACGGGGTCTGTTACGCTGTACAGTGAATATCCTCTGCCGGAACTCCCTCAGGATATACAACCTGTAGGCCAGGCGGCAGATGCTGATCTGGTCCTCACCGGCCGGGCAGATGTTCAGACAACAGGGGGGGTACTGTATGCTCCCGTCTTTATTGCCGGGATCGGTTGCAATCGCAATACCCCGGCTGCTGAAATTGAGCAGGCCTTGCAGGAGGCCTGCTCAACCCATAACCTGGCCTTACAATCGGTTTGCGGTCTGGCGTCAATAGATCTGAAAAATGATGAACCCGGGCTGCTCGAATTTGCCCGAAGCAGAAGATATACAATTGATTTTTACAACCGTGATCAGCTCAACGGTGTGGAGGGCGTCTCCACCTCAGCAGCCGTTTTGAAGGCTACTGGGGCCAAAGGTGTGGCTGAACCGGCTGCAGTTCTTTCTGCCGGCGGCGGTCGCCTGCTGGTCAAAAAAATGAAATGGCCGAATGTAACCGTGGCCATCGCTGAAAAAAAGAATCCATGGGATGTGAACCACGGATGGACCCGGATATAAAAAGAGAAAATCCGTGTGAATCCGTGTCCATCCGTGGTTCTAAGAAATGGTGCGATATATGACAAGTGAAACAACACAACCCGGCACCTTGTCCGTAGTCGGTACCGGCCCTGGTGCCGTTGATCTGGTGACACCGCGTGCCCGATTGGCTATTGAATCTGCAGATGTCGTGGTGGGCTACAAAACCTATCTGGATCTGGTCACGGATTTTATCCGCCCGGAGCAGGAGGTGGTTTCCTCTGCCATGATGCAGGAGATCGACCGCTGCCGCAAGGCGCTGGAACTGGCCGATGACGGCAAAAAAGTGGCCCTGGTCTGCGGCGGAGATCCCGGCATCTATGCCATGGCCGGGTTGGTATATGAACTGGTCAGGGAAACCGGCAGCCCCAGCACCATAGACATTATCCCCGGTATTGCCGCACTCAACTCCTGTGCTGCCATTCTCGGTGCACCTCTTATGCACGATTTTGCCGCAATCAGCCTCTCTGATTTGATGACCCCCTGGGAGGTTATCGAAAAACGGCTGCAGGCCGCGGCCATGGCCGACTTTGTCACTGTCATCTACAATCCCAAGTCCAAAAAACGAACCACCCAGATTGTCCGGGCCCGGGAAATACTGCTTGAGTATCGCGACCCGCAGACTCCGGTGGGCATTGTCTCCGGTGCCACCCGGCCCCATGAAACGGTGCGGCTGACAACCCTTGAACACATGCTTGACGAGGAAATCGGTATGCAGACCACCGTGATCATCGGCAATAGAACAACTTTTATTTTTCAGGATAAGATGGTCACCCCGCGGGGCTACACAGCAAAATACGGGCTACAGCGCTAAGTGACGGTCTGGATGACAATTTTGTTCAGGGTGGTATGCTGCACCTGGGAAATAGAACATTTCAAATCAGGAAAGGTGTAATGTCATATCCGGAAAATACGGTTGCATTTGAGAAATCATGTCTTCTTAAAGAAGACGAAGCAAGTTACGAATCACGTTGTTCCGGAAAATTACTCAACAAAAACTCAAGGCGTTATCGTCTCATAGACCTGTTTTCCGGTGCCGGCGGAATGTCTCTGGGGTTCTCCGAGGTTTTCGGGCAGCCGTTTCAATCCGTTTGGGCTAACGATTTTAATCGGTTTTGTGTTGATACCTACAATGAAAATTTTGGTTTACACTGTGTTGCAGGAGATCTGGTTGAAATATTAGAGAACAAGGATATCAATATTCCGGAGGCCGATGTGGTAATCGGCGGTCCGCCGTGTCAGGGGTTCAGCCTGTTGAATAAAAATCGGGCAAATGATCCCCGCAAGGAGTTATGGCGTCCTTTTCTGGAGGTTGTTGAACGGTGCGGAGCCTCTATTTTTGTTATGGAAAACGTGCCGCAACTGCTCGGCACCTTTGAGCATGGTGAAATAGTCGGCATGGCTCGATCTTTGGGCTTTACGGTATGGCAGGATAAGTTGATTGCAGCGGATTACGGGGTGCCGCAAACCCGGAAACGTGCATTCATCATAGGCTGTAAATTTGCAGATCCATCGCTTATATTTCCGCCTCGCAGAACCCATTTTAATCCCCGTGGAACCGGCAGGCAGGCAAAGCTTCCATTTGACGGCACTACTCATTTGCCTATGCCGAAACAATGGAGGACTGTTAAAGATGCAATAGGTGACCTGCCTGCGCCGGTGGGAACAGAGATTCGGGATGTTCCTCCGCCGCTGGATTTACATTTCGGCCGGAATCCTACCGAATTAAGTAAAAAGAGGTACAGATCTATCCCGGATGAAGGCATGAATCGTTTTGATTTACAACGGATTGCCCCGGAGTTGACACCACAATGCTGGATCAGGAAAAAAACCGGCGGAACCGATCTTTTCGGCAGGCTCTGGTGGGACAGACCTTCGGTTACTATCCGAACGGAATTTTTTAAACCTGAAAAAGGACGGTATCTTCACCCGGAGCAGCACAGGCCTATTACCCATAGAGAGGCGGCTCGATTCCAAAGTTTTCCTGATGAATTTCGGTTTATCGGTTCTAAAATAGAAATTGCCAAGCAGATCGGTAATGCCGTTCCACCTCTTTTGGCTGCACGCGTGGCTGATGTTGTACGCTTGTTGCTTGAGCAAAAAACAAAACAATGGATGTCTTCACAAAAGAAAAACGAAGTCAAATTATGTCGCGCATAGGCGGCAAAGACACCGCCCCGGAAAGAATCGTTCGCTCACAGCTGCATAAACTGGGATATCGTTTCAGGCTGCACCGCAAGGATTTGCCGGGGAAGCCGGATATTACCCTGCCGAAACATAAAAAGATTATTTTCGTTCATGGCTGCTTCTGGCATGGTCATCCCGGCTGCAGGCGAGCTAAACGTCCTGCTGTAAACAAAAAATTTTGGAATGAAAAGCTGGATAAGAATATGAAGCGTGATGCTGCAAATATCAGACAGCTGCGGGAATCGGGTTGGGAGGTTCTTGTGATTTGGTCTTGTGAGGTTAACGACGAGGCGGCATTGCGGGATCAGCTTGTAACATTTCTTCAAGGCAACAGGAATATCTGAAGATGGAACCTGAAGAGATTAGACAGCAGCTGCAGCAGTTGATAGTTGACTTTGAGGCGGAACTGCAGGCAGAGGATTTACGTGAAAAAGTCCTTGCTCTTATCCCCTGCTTTCACCATTTGAGAGATTTGGGTAAATCTCTCATTCCTGCTGCCGTAGCCCGGAGTGCTCGGGATAGAATCCTGCATTATTTTCTTAAATATCCATTAGTTATAATTGGAGGCGATGAGCTGCTTGTTGTCTCCGGTATTCAGGAGTTCGCACGGAGAGTTCGAGAACTCAAGGTTCAGTTCGGATGGTCGATTGTAAGTGGTGTGACGGCTCGGCAAATGGCGGAAGAGCATGAATTTCCTCTTTCGGAAATTGATGTAACTTCAATGGGGCCGTCGGACTATATCCTGCTTTCCAAACATCAGGATCGAGATGCAGCACATCGCTGGCATTTGGCCAACGAAATAAGACGTGAGAATATAAGCGTACGAGACAAGATTTTAAAATATCTGAGACATAACGTCGGTCAAAAGGTCACGGGTGAAGAATTAAAGTACCTTGCCGGGGATAGATCGGAGTGGGCACGAAGAGTACGCGAACTGCGGACTGAATATGGCTGGCCGGTGGTCACACAGAATACAGGCAGACCCGATCTTGAGGTTGGTGTGTACTTACTGGAAGCTGATCGACAAAGCCCTGAGCATGATCGGCATATTCCGGATCCGGTAAAAAGTAAGGTGTTACGAAGAGATGAGTATCACTGTACAGTGTGCCGCTGGTCCCATGACGAATGGAACCGGTCTGATCCTCGTCATCTGGAGCTGCATCATCAGCAGGCTCACGTCAAAGGAGGCGAGAACACGGAAAGTAATCTTGTGACTGTTTGTACTGTTTGCCACGATGATATTCATCGGAAAAAAGATTAGAAGCGGTTTGTTCAAATGGCTGTGACGAAACCGCTCATCCTGGTCACCAACGACGACGGCGTTTATGCCCCGGGGCTGCGGGCATTGGTTGAATCGGTTAAACCATTGGGCCGGGCTGTTATTGTGGCTCCGGAGCGGGACAAGAGTGCGGTCAGCCATTCTCTGACCATGAACCGGCCGCTGCGGGTACGGGAACTGGAAGAGGACGTCTATACTCTGGACGGAACACCTACGGATTGCGTGCTGCTGGGCATGAACAAGGTTCTTGATCGGTTGCCGGATCTTATCGTGTCCGGTATTAATCCGGGTGCGAACCTGGGAGATGATTTCAGCTATTCCGGGACCGTGTCGGCCGCCATTGAAGGAACCATGTACAACATTCCCTCGCTTGCCTTTTCCCTGGCCGGTGAGCCGCCCTTTGATTTCACGGTTGCCGCAGATGTTGCATGGAAACTGGCCTCCATGGCCCTGCAGTTCAGCCTGCCGGAAAATACCCTGCTCAATATTAATATTCCGGCGCTGCCTGCAAGTGAGATTAAAGGTATCCGTTTTACCTGCCAGGGACGTCGGGTGTATCGTAATGCTATCCAGGAGACCTTTGATCCCTGGGGGCGAAAACACTTCTGGATAGGCGGCGGCACCGTACACTGGTCCGGGGGTGATGCAACTGATGAGCATGCCTTGCGCCGGGGCTATATTTCGGTGACCCCGATTCAGCTTGATGTGACCAATCATGCGGGAATTGATTTTTTGGAAAAGAATTGGCAGATGTAGCTGGACTCTTATGGTAATGGTATACCCGTATGCATTCCCACGCAGAGCATGGGAACGAGAGAAAGCTGATACCTGAAACCTTACACCTGATACCTATAAATTTCTCATGCCCTTACTCGGAGCACATGAATCTACAGCCGGCGGTCTGCACCTGGCCTTTGACCGTATTCGCAAGGTTGGTGGAGAATCCCTGCAGATCTTTACCCGCAACCAGCGCCAGTGGAAGGCCGCTCCCGTAAGCGAAGAGGAGATTAGTGCCTTTGCCGAGGCCTGGGACGAGGCGAGTAGAATGCCGGTGGCATCCCATGCCTCTTACCTCATCAACCTGGGCAGTTCCAGGAAAGAACAGGTGCAAAAATCCATTGCCGCCTTTGTGGATGAGCTCAACCGCTGCGCCGCCCTAGCCATTCCCCAGCTGGTTTTTCATCCCGGCAGTCATGGCGGGGCAGGGGTTGAAGCAGGCCTTGCCAATGTCAGCAAAAATCTGGATCAGGTCATTGAGCAGGCCGGGGATACCTGTGAATCTGTAACTATTCTGCTAGAGACAACCGCAGGCCAGGGAACTGGTCTGGGCTATCGATTCGAAGAACTGGCCGCTATTATGGAACATTCAAAATGTTCGGACAGGCTTGGCATCTGCGTGGACACCTGTCATATCTTTGCCGCCGGATACGATATCCGTACTCCTGAAACCTATACGGCCACCTTTGCCGAGTTTGATCGGCTGATCGGTATTGACCGCATTGGTTTTTTTCATCTTAATGATTCGAAAAAAGAACTGGGATCCCGAGTGGATCGGCATGAGCATATCGGCAAAGGGCACATCGGGTTGGAGGGGTTTCGCTCTCTGCTTAACGACTCCCGTTTTTCATGTCATCCCATGACATTGGAGACTCCCAAGGGAAAAGATCTGGTCGAAGATATTGAAAATTTGACGATCCTGCGTTCTCTTTTCCCGAGAAAAAACGGAGAATGAGTATGCGCTATCCTCCCTTGTCCTGTGAAAGGGAATAACAACAGTTTTTTCTTTGCTAACCTGGATTTTTCTGCTAAGGCCTTTTAAGAGTGAAGTACGACAATGTGTCGTTGTCACTGGGATGAATTGATATGAATTGTAAGTATTTTATTCTTCGGGAGCAGTATGTGTGCAAAAAGGCTTGATGAGATAATGACCCGCGGGGTTATTGGTGTTGCACCTGAAACACCTGCAGCTGAAGCCATTGAGCTGTTGCGGTTGAAGAATATTAGCTGCATGCTGGTGCTGGCAGACAATGAACCTGTGGGGATCTTTACAGAGCGAAAACTTGTCAAGCTGGCTGCCCACGAGGGCTTACAGCTTGATACGTACTGTATTGCCGATATCATGACCTCTCCCGTGCTGACCGCCGGCCCGGACTTGGATATCTATTCGGCCTATAATCTTCTGGCCACCCATAATATCCGTCATCTTGTTGTGGTTGACCAGTCCAACAAGTTGTGCGGCGTTGCCACCCAGTCCAACATGATGGATCATCTCGGATACGAGTATTTCCTTGAATTCAAGAAGATTTTTCAAGTTATGACCTTGGATTTGTATACGATTTCAAAAAATTTGTCGGCACAGCAGACGCTTAAGGAGATGGCCGGAAAATCGACGAGCTGTCTGGTCGTGGCAGAGAATGATCGCCCGGTGGGTATTGTCACGGAGCGGGATATGACCCGCCTGCTGATTGACGGGGCGAATCTGGAAAGTCTGGCAGCGGAGGAGATCATGAGTAGTCCGGTGCATTCCTGCAACCTGACTCTGCCCCTGCTGGATGCTGCCCGGATTATGAAGGAGCGTGGCATCAGGCGGCTGGTTGTGCTGGACAAAGACGGTAAAATTGCCGGTTTGACCACCCAGTCCGATATCATCAAGG
>CAZQKF010000068.1:0-8105 GCA_964593645.1 uncultured Desulfobulbus sp. | reverse complement strand
GTCAAGGGCCGGCGCTGTATGCGGGGATCCGGGCGACATTGTGTCACTGTCTTACAATAAGGCGGGAAGGCGTTGTCCGGGCGTGATCCGTAAGTCAGAAGACCTGCCAGACTGAAACAGGAAATGTACTTGTCCAAGTTAATCCGTGTCACATTTGTGGCACGGATTTTTTTGTGCCGGCCAAGGCGAGTGCGAACAGGAGAGAACAGATGAAAACACAGTTGGAACTCGCTCGTGATGGCGTTATTACCCTGCAGATGGAACAGGTGGCAAAAGATGAAGACAAACGGGTCGAGCAGATTCGAGATCTGGTAGCACTTGGTGAGATCGTTATTCCTGTCCATCCCAACCGGCCGAATCAGCATGTTGTCGGTATTGGTACCGGGCTGCGAACCAAAGTCAACGCCTCCATCGGCACCTCATCAGATATTAAAGACATTGAGCTCGAAAAACGCAAGGCACGCATCGCAGAGGCGGAAAAGGCCGACACCCTGATGGAGCTGTCCACAGGCGGCAACCTGGACACTGTTCGCCGTGAAGTCCTGGGAGCGGTCAATCTTCCGGTGGGAAATGTACCCCTGTACCAGGCCTTTTCCGAAGCCAGTCGTAAATATCATAATCCCAACAAACTTGATCCGGAATACCTGTTTGAACTCATAGAACGGCAGTTAGCCGACGGAATATCGTTTATGGCCATTCATTGCGGTATTAATCGATTCTCCATTGAACGGCTGCGCAAGCAGGGATATCGCTATGGCGGCCTGGTTTCCAAGGGTGGCACATTTATGGTCTCCTGGATGGAGTATCATAATTGTGAAAATCCGTTGTATGAACAGTTTGACCGGGTCGTCAACCTGATGAAGAAATACGACGCCGTGCTTTCGCTGGGCAACGGTATCCGGGCCGGAGCCATCCATGACTCTCATGACCGGGCCCAGGTGGCGGAGATGGTTATTAACTGTGAGCTGGCCGAAATAGGGCGGGACATGGGCTGCCAGATGATGGTGGAGGGGCCGGGTCATGTTCCTCTTGACGAAATCGCCGGCAATATCATGCTTGAAAAGCGGATGAGCGGTAATGCCCCTTATTATGTTCTGGGCCCCTTGCCTGCAGATTCCGGTGCAGGGTATGATCATATTACGTCTGCCATTGGTGCAGCAAATGCAGCCAGGTATGGTGCTGACTTAATCTGTTACATCACTCCGGCCGAGCATCTGGCCCTGCCCAATGAAGATGATGTGAGGGAGGGGATTCGTGCAACCAGGCTGGCAGCACGAATTGGTGATATTGCAGCCGACCCGACCAGGCGTGATCTGGAAAAACAGGTTGCCATTGCCCGCCGTGACACCAAATGGGACGTGCAGATGGATCTGCTTATGTTCCCGGAGCAGGCAGGTAAAATCCGGGCGGAACGAACTCCGGAGAATCAGCGAACCTGTACAATGTGCGGAGATTTCTGTGCCATGGAGCGCGGATCGTCTCTATTTGCCGATGATATTCGGGGCGACAAGCAGGGAGAGGCATCAGAATAATTACAAGCAGCAGTTTTTTTTATTTGTAGATGAGGCTATCTCTGGTACAAAGATGAAATAGATTCGTTTTTGCCTAATGGGTTTGGAGGAGGATCATGTCAACTGTATGTTTACGATGTTTGGCGTCCCTCGCCTTCGCCCTGCTGTTTGCATGTTCAGTTCAGGCGGCAGACCTGCCTGTGCAACCGATTCTCAAGAATGGCACCTGTCCTACCGGATACAGAACCTCCGGCAATTATTGTGTGCCTGGGAAGAGTGCACGCTTTGCTCTGGAAAAGGTTGGTTCATGTCCAACCGGATATCGCACATCAGGCAAGTACTGTGTTGCCAATAAAAAGGCATCGTTTGCGGTTCCTAAAAACGGTTCATGTCCGTCGGGATATCGTACTTCCGGTGCATATTGTATTGCCAGGTAACCTTGAACTGTTCTGCCCGGCCGGCATTGATTGATGCAATCTACACGTCTTTGTTCTCAGTCATGTGTCGTTCTATCTACTGAAGAAGTGTCATGATTTTCAATACCGTACGGCCACTTTTTTGAAGTGGGCTGTCGGTCGTAAAAATAACCAGGTACAATTAAAACACCACAAGGAGAGAAGACTATGAACAAGACTGAACTTATCAACCAGATTGCCGAATCAGCCGATATCAGTAAAAAAGCAGCCGGAGATGCTCTGCAGGGCTTTATGGATGCGGTAACCGATACGCTGACCAGCGGTGACAAGCTTTCCCTGATTGGGTTCGGTACATTTTCCGTTACCGAACGATCAGCCCGTACCTGCCGCAATCCTCAGACCGGCAAATCTATGAAGATCGCAGCCAAGAAAGTTGCCAAGTTTAAGGTAGGCAGCAAGCTTGCCGAGGCAGTAAAGTAACAAAGTTGCGGCTCCGATTGCAGATACAGGTGACAAACGTGGCCAGGAGTAGCTGGCTATGTTTGTCGTTTTTTTGTGTATTCAATTAATCACCTGCCTACCAGCCATTCTTCTATTTTTTCATGACATTTTTTATTCATCTCATCGAAGAGTACTCTGAGCCCCCGTTGCCGAGGGCAAACCAGGCAATATCCCATGCAAGCCACCCTCACAAAAGAGCGTCTTGAGTATGCGTTGGAGCAGGCGGTTCGTCATCCCCACGGCCATGTGCATAAGGGAAAACTTATCTTGCGGCCGGAGGTCTTTACTGATCCGGATCGTGAAACCAATATCCTGATCAGTCGCTTTGCCTTGATTGACTGCACCGGCTCCATTGCACTTGGGCCGTGGTGCAATATTTCGGCACGTTGTCGGATATACACCCATGACCATATTCATCTGGGGCGTAAACCGTTGCTGGCCGTGGAAGAGGAATACGGTATTATCTGGCAGGATAAAGAAATTGGTGCTGACGTCTGGGTGCATGATGGGGCTATTGTTCTCTACCAGGTCACCCATATCCCGGATGGTGTAGTCATCGGCGCCGGTTCGGTGCTGACTAAAAATCCCGGCCCTTACGAGATCTGGGCAGGCAACCCGGCACGGAAAATCGGCATGCGTCAGGATGTTACAGATAAAGACATTAAAAAATATCTAGCCGGTGGGCAGCAGTTCCGTCTCAGCCCGGACTTGCCATAACTCCCAACCTTGCATTAAAGATTAAAATCTTGAACCTTAAACTCTGAACCTTAAACCGAATATCCGTATACCCCATGAATCGTATAATTGAATCTGATTTAAAATACTGCCCTAAGTGTAATGATGAATACCGGGCTGAGATTGTCACCTGTGCTGCGTGTGATGTTGAATTGCTCACTGGAACGCAGATGCTGGAGCTTGAAGAACAAAAGCAACAGAAAAAGGCCGGCAGGAGCATGACATTGAGCCCTGATGACGAGATGGTGAACATCAGAAAAGGCCCGGTCATGCAGATGAAGGAACTGCAGGTTATACTGGAAAGGCAGGGAATCCCTTCGCTGGCCGTCAAGGACAGCGGCTGCGGCAAGGGGTGCTGCGGCACGGATCTTATTCTCCAGGTCAGGATGTCGGATGTCCAGGAGGTTATGGCAATCCTTGAGAAGGATCATGTTCGCTCTACGGCGTTAAGTGATCACGATACCACTCATGCTGGGGCTGTATTCAATACAGCGGCTGAAAACGCCACCTGTCCGGCCTGTGGCTGTAGTTTTTCCACTACTCAGCCTGAGTGTCCGGATTGCGGGCTCTGTTTCGCCTGACCACCAGAGGAACAGGAATTTTTCTTCCGCAGAGACGCAGATTTACAAACTATTCTTTTCTCCGCGTCTCTGCGCTGGGTATGTAACGTATTTGCTGTCAATGTGTTGTTTTTCTGCCGTAGCCTCTGCGCTGTTTTCGTTGGATCTCGGCCTGTTTCATCTGGACTGACAGGGTACCTGATCCAAAGGCTTTTTTTACTTCGTTAAAAAAAGCCGGGCAGGGACGTACCGTCAGGTCCTTGAGCATTTCAATATCCACCTCACCGCGTCCGTCATAGTGGAGAGTGAGTTTCACAGGACTTGGCCCATGGAACTGGTAGAGCAAATTCTTGAGCTGTACCAGCTGCTGGCGCATGGTGTTGCGGGCCAGAAGTTTTATAACCGTATTTTCAGTATACTTTTCCAGGGCCTTGTCCAGAGAATCAATGGTCTCAGCAATGATTTTGGCACCGCGTTCTCCCAACTGGATGGTGCCTAACACGACCAGCGGTTCATCACTGCCCAGCAGCTCCGAGCATTGGGCAAAGGTACTGGGGAAGACGATCACCTCGATGGAGGAACTCATGTCTTCAAGCACGGTAAAGGCCATGCGGTCGCCTTTTTTGGATTTATGTTCTTTATAGTTCTGGATGAGCCCGGCCACCCGCACCACCTGGCCTTCCCGACAGTCATCCAGGGCTGAAATTTCTAAATCCGCTACCATCCGAATTTCATCGGCAACTCCTTCCAGGGGATGGCCGGTGAGGAAAAACCCAACAGTCTCCTTTTCATAGGCCAGCTTTTTCAGCTCCGGCCATTCTTCAATATCAGGAAACTGAATTTCAGTTTCATTCTTGCTCTCCTTGTCACCTGCCAGCGAGAACAGACTCATTTGACCGCTTAAGCGGTCGCGCTGTACCGCCTTGGCCCGCTCAAGGGCTTCATCAAGCACCGCGATGAGCTGTGACCGTTTGACCTGCATGGAGTCAAAGGCCCCGGCCTTGATTAGACTCTCAATCACCTTGCGGTTGACCCGGCTGGAGTCGATACGGCCGCAGAAATCAGCAAGCGAAGCATACACACCGTTGTCTGTTCGCTCCTCAATGATTGAATCAAGGGCAGCGCCACCCACATTCTTGACCGCAGCCAGGCCGAAACGGATCCGGTCTTTTATAACTGTAAAATCGTGATATGACTCATTTATATCCGGAGGCAGGACATCGATACCCATCTGCCTGCACTCGTTGAAATATTTGACCACCTTGTCGGTGTTGTCTACGTCACAGGAGAGCAGGGCCGCCAGGAACTGGGCCGGGTAATGGGCTTTTAAGTAAGCGGTCTGGTAGGCAATCAGGGCGTAGGCTGCGGAATGAGATTTATTAAACCCGTAGCCTGCAAATTTAGCCATCAGATCAAAGACATAGGTTGCCTTATCCTCGGGGATTTTATTGCCACGGGCCCCAGCCATGAACTTGGCCCGTTCCTCCTCCATGACCTCGGGAATTTTCTTGCCCATGGCCCTTCGCAGAATATCAGCATCACCCAGGCTGTAAGAAGCAAGAATATTGGCTATTTTCATAACCTGTTCCTGGTAGACGATAACGCCGTAGGTCTCCTCTAATACATCCTGGATCTGGGGCAGGGGGTACTCAGGCGGTCGCCTTCCATGCTTGGTCTCGACAAACTGGTCCACCATGCCCGAATCAAGTGGTCCGGGGCGGTACAGGGCAACCAGGGCAATCAGGTCGGAAAACTGTTCCGGTGCCATCTTAACCAGCAGCTCGCGCATACCGTCGCTCTCCAGCTGGAATACACCAAGGCTGTCGCCCTTGCAGAGCAGATCATAGGTCTTGAGATCATCCATGGGGATTTTGCTTAAATCAACCCAGGAATCAATATCCTGCTCAATAAGCTTTAAGGCCCGGTCAATAACGGTGAGTGTTTTCAGGCCGAGAAAATCAAACTTAATCAGCCCGGTCATCTCGGTATACTTCATGGCGTACTGGGTCAGGACCTCTTTGTTGGGGCCGACACAGAGGGGCAGGTACTCAACCATGGGCCTGGGCGAGACAACAACACCGGCTGCATGGGTGGACTTGTGGCGGGACAATCCTTCCAGGGTTTTGGCCACGGTGAGCAGTTCGCGCACATCATCCTGCTTCATGGCCTCGCGCAGACGGGGTTCCTTGTCAATGGCCTTGTTCAAAGTGATTTTGAGCTCATCCGGAACAAGCTTGGCAATACGGTCAACTACAGGTAGTGGTACTTCCAGAACCCGGCCCACATCACGCAGTACTGCCCGGGCCTTCATGGTTCCATAGGCCACGATCTGGGCCACATGCTCATCACCGCCGTAGCGCCTGCGTACGTAATCAATAACCTCGTCGCGTCGTTCCTTGCAGAAGTCCACATCAAAGTCAGGCATGGACATCCGCTCAACATTGAGAAATCGTTCAAAGATGAGACCATAAGGGATGGGGTCGATATCGGTAATGGACATGCAGAAGGCGGCCAGGCTGCCTGCACCTGAACCACGTCCTGGCCCGACCGGGATTTTTTTCGATTTTGCCCAGTTAATAAAGTCGGCAACTATGAGAAAATAGCCGGAAAATCCCATCTCCTGAATAATGCCGATCTCCATGGTCAGCCGGTCACGGTACTGCTGCTCAAGCTCCGGAGTAACCTCCTGCAGTTCACGCAAATGTTCAAGACGATCCTCAAGGCCGTCCCAGCAGCCTTTTTCAAACAGGGTTTCCAGGGACTCGTTTTTCGGTACCGGAAAGATGGGGAAATGATGATCCTTAAATTCAAGTTCAAGGTTGCAGCGTTCAGCAACCTCCAGGGTGTTAGCCACCGCCTCCGGGCAATAGCTGAACTGGCGGGCCATTTCGTCAGGTGATTTAAAGTACAGCTCATCGGTTGAAAAACGAAACCGCTTGGGATCGGTCATGGTACGGCCGGTCTGGATGCAGAGCAGCACTTCGTGGGCGTATGACTCGTCCTGGTTGAGGTAATGGCAGTCATTGGTGGCCACCAGCTTAATATCCAACTCCTTGCCCAGCTCCATCAGTCCTTTATTGGCGATTTTCTGTTCGGCAATGCCGTTTTCCTGGATTTCAAAGTAGAGACGGTCGCCGAATACCTCTTGGAGTTCAAGGGTCTTTGTACGTGCGCCCTCCATATTATTATGGGTAATCAGCCAGGGAATCTGACCGTGCAGACAGGCAGTGAGTGCAAGCAGCCCCTCCTGATGTTCAAACAAAACCTTCTGGTCAATGCGGGGCCGGTAATAAAATCCTTTGGTCTGGGCAATGGAGGCCAGTTTCATCAGGTTTTGATAGCCTGCCTTGTTCATGGCCAGCAGTACGATATGAAAGTTATGCCCTGCTGTCTTATCGTGGGTGAGATGGCTTGTTTCAGAGATATAGAATTCGCATCCGACCAGTGGCTTTATCCCTGCTTTTCTGGCCTTGGTATAAAATTCCAGGGCCCCGTACATGGCACCGTGATCAGTCACGGCAACCGCGTCCATACCGTACTCCTGACTTTTACTGATCAGGTCGTCCAGACGAATGGCGCCGTCTAACATGGAGTACTGGGTATGAACGTGTAGATGGACAAAGGGAGTAGACATAGGCTTTGTGTAGATTAAATTTTAGGGAAAAGGGAGGGGGATTTTGCGGCTTGGCACCACTCCTGCAATCACCGGGGTAGAAGCGGCACCTCGTCGCGAAATGGACATCTGTGTAGAACTAAAATCGTGCCGTGGTTTACCGTTTCAACCCCTTGACACCTTCAAGCAGGGCTCCTTCAAGGTCAGCCCCGGTAAGGTCGGCCCCGGTGAGATCGGCACGAATAAGATTTGCCCCTTTAAGGTTTGCCCCTTTAAGATTTGCATCCCGTAGGTTGGCACCCGGCATATTACAGTGAGATAAAATTGCCCCTTCAAGATTTGCCCCCTGCAGGTCGGCACGGCGCAGGTTGGCCATGCGCAGGTTGGCTCCGCTTAAATTGGCTCCGGCAAGGCGTGCTCCTACAAGATCGGCCTTCATAAGATTAGTGTCAGAAAAATTACAGCCTGGACAATCCCTGGCCATCCATTTAACCGTTGAACGGATAGATTTATCTTCCTGCGAAATCTTATAGGTATTTTCTTCGCTGATCTGTTTATCTGCCTGCGGTTCAGGACCAGCATCAACTTCTGCTTCTGCTGCGGAATCAAGTATAGCAGAATCGGCAGTCGCAGCTCCGGATCTTATGGACTTTCGATAGCTTTTCTTACCTTTATTCACGGCATAGAAACTGCTCTTATAATCGCCTGGGTGCTGAACTACGGAAAATTTGATCAGTCCATTTTTGTCGGTTAGTTTATAGGTATCGCC
>CAZQKF010000067.1:0-8181 GCA_964593645.1 uncultured Desulfobulbus sp. | reverse complement strand
CTCTGTGGCGAAACACCAAGGCTGAGGCTTGGGATGGACCAAAACTGACCTACGAGTCGTCGAAATGGCTGTGGCTGTTCGCTCTTCTCTTCCATTACAGTTTTTTGGTCATTGTGCTTCGTCATATGCGTCTGTTTCTGGAACCGGTACCGTTTGTGATTTCAGCCCTTGAGTTCGGCGACGGTATACTGCAGATCGGTGCACCAACCATGTATCTGACCGATGCTGCTATTCTGCTCGGTCTGCTGTTGCTCTTCGGCCGCCGTCTCATCAATCGTCAGGTTCGCTACATTTCGCTTGCCAACGATTACTTTCCGCTCTACCTGATTTTCTCCATAGCCCTGACTGGTATCCTGATGCGGTTTTTTCTCCGCGACGGTACTGATATTGTTGCGATCAAGACCCTTGCCGTCGGCCTGGTTACCTTTCAACCGACAATCGGCGCTGATATCGGGGCTATTTTTTACATTCACCTCTTTCTGGTCTGCACCCTGCTTGCCTACTTCCCCTATTCCAAGCTGATGCACATGGGCGGTGTTTTTCTCAGCCCGACTAGGAATATGGCCAATGATTCCCGGATGAAGCGTCACATCAATCCCTGGAATGATCCGAAAATCAAACCCCATTCCTATGCCGGTTATGAGGATGAATTCCGTGCGGATATGATTGAGCAGGGAATTCCGGTTGAAAAAGAGTTGCCTACCAAGGCTGACGACTAACGGTTGCATAACCTCAGAAGTATAAGGATAGAGCGATGGCAGTTGTAAAGGTAGATAAGTTAGCAAGAAGCGTGGCCGAAGGGCCCTCGCTGATGACCGGCTCCATGCCCAGGAAGCCCTGGATGGATGTACCGGTAAAATTTAAACCGGGTAACTATGCCTATCCGACCAAGCCTGAAAAGCTTGCATATCTGGATAGCCAGCCGGGAGTAAGTTTTCCCAACGCCCGTGAATGGAATCCGGAAGATGATGACTGGAAACTTCCTGAGAACTGGAAGGAGATCATTATCAACGGTCTGTCCGAGCGTCTGGACAAGTTCCGTTCCCTGAAGATATTCATGGACTGCTGCGTACGTTGCGGCGCCTGTGCCGATAAATGTCATTTCTTCCTCGGTACCGGTGATCCCAAAAACATGCCGGTTCTCCGGGCAGAGTTGCTTCGCTCCGTTTACCGTCAGGAGTTTACCTTGGCTGGTAAGCTGCTGGGCAAAATGGCTGGCGGACGCGAAATGACAGTAGCGGTGCTCAAAGAGTGGTTCATGTACGCTTACCAGTGTACAGAGTGTCGGCGTTGTTCCGTGTTCTGCCCCTACGGCATTGATACGGCCGAAATCACCATGATGCTGCGCGAGCTTCTGCATCTGGTTGGCTGTGGTATCAACTGGGCCATGGAGCCGGTAGCCAACTCCAACCGTACTGGCAACCACATGGGGCTGACCCCACAGGCCTTTAAGGGCAATGTGGACTTTCTCTGTGAGGATATAGAAAGTCTGACCGGGGTCAAAGTCAATCCGACCTTTAACCGCAAGGGCGCTGAGGTACTTTTTATTACACCATCGGCTGATGTCTTTGCCGAGCCGGGTCTGTTTACCTGTATGGGCTATCTGCTCCTCTTTGAGGCCATCGGCCTTGACTACACCTGGTCGACCTACGCCTCCGAGGGTGGTAACTTCGGGCTGTTTACCTCCAACGAGATGATGAAGAAGCTCAACGGCAAGATGTATGCTGAGGCTGAGCGGCTTGGGGTCAAGTGGATCTTAGGCGGCGAGTGCGGTCATATGTGGCGTGTTGTTCATCAGTACATGGATACCATGAACGGGCCTGCTGATTTTCTTGAGGTGCCTAAATCCCCGATCACCGGAACCGTATTTGACAATGCCGCATCGACTAAGATGGTGCATATCAGTGAGTTCACAGCAGATTTGATCAAAAATAACAAGATTACCCTTGATAAGAGTAGAAATGCACATGTCAAGGCGACCTTCCATGACTCATGCAACCCGGCCCGTGCCATGGGCCTGATTGAGGAGCCGCGCTATGTCCTCGACCATGTTGTGGACGAGTGGTATGAGATGCCGGAGAACACCATCCGTGAAAAGACCTTCTGTTGCGGATCCGGTACGGCACTCAACACCGATGAAATTATGGAATTGCGTATGCGTTCGGGGCTGCCTCGGGCCAATGCTGTAAAACATGTGTATGACAAGCATGCTATCAATACACTGGCCTGTGTCTGTGCGATTGACCGTGCTACTCTGACAACCCTGATGGACTACTGGGTTCCGGAAGTAGTAGTTGCCGGTGTCAGTGAGCTTGTTGGTAATGCTCTGGTGATAGAAGGCGAAAAACGACAGGAACTTGAAGAGGGTCTCAGGACCCTGGTATTTTAATATCCCGGCAGAAGTGGAGGATTGAGAGATGTATGACAGTGGTAAAATTATAACAGGGTTGATTATATTTGTCCTGTTTGTCACGTTTCCCATCTGGTACAACCACGGGGATGCCGCGGCTGTACCAAAGGTTGAGCTGCCCAAGGACGTGAAGGAATGCGTGCTGCCGGTTGATCTGATGCGTGACACACACATGCAGCTGCTCAACGAGTGGCGTGATTTAGTATTACGGACAGCCGACCGTTCGTTTGATGTTAAGATTGCCGGCAAAGAGTATCAGAAGAGCCTTATGAATACTTGTATGCAGTGCCACACCAGCAAAAAGAAATTTTGTGATCAGTGTCACGCCTATGCATCGGTTAAGCCATATTGCTGGGACTGTCATTTAGCTCCTGTTGAATGAGCCGCTAAGGAGGATATGTACTAATGGATAAGAAGAGAAGAGACTTCCTCAAAATTGCAGGTGTCTCTACACTGGCCGGGCTCGGGGGAACCACTGTCGTCGATCGACTGGTTTCCGGCACAAGCCCTGTCCAGTCCAGGGCTGCCAAAGAAATTGACCTAGGACACGGTCAACCTGAGCATGAGGCCGCAGCCGGTGGACATGGAGCCGGAGAAGAGGTCGCAAAATCAGGTAACCGGCTTGGTATGGTTATCGACCTGCGCAAGTTCGAGGAAAATCCGGCCCTGGGTGACAAGGTCGTTGAAGCCTGCCACTCCACCCACAATGTTCCTCATTTTCCCAATAAAAAAGATGAGATCAAGTGGACTTGGCTGACTGAGTATGAAAATGCATTTACCGAGCATTCTCATAATTACAAGGATCGAACAACCCTTGCTAATGAAGTGCTGGTCATGTGCAACCACTGTGATAATCCTCCCTGTGTCCGGGCCTGTCCTACAAGGGCGACCTTTAAAAACAAGGATGGGATTGTGGCCATGGATTATCATCGCTGCATCGGCTGTCGCTTCTGCATGGCTGCCTGTCCCTATGGGATGCGGAGTTTCAACTGGCGCGATCCACGCGGTGGTCTTGATATGTCCAAAATTAACCGGCGATTCCCCACCCGGATGCGTGGTGTTGTCGAGAAGTGTAATTTCTGTGCAGAGCGTGTCGGGCTTGGTGAACAGCCTGCCTGCGTCGTTGCCTGTGGTGACAGCAAGGCCCTGATCTTCGGAAATCTCAATGATCCGAACTCTGAAATTAGAAAGGTGCTGAAATCCAATTATACCATTCAGCGAAAGCCCTCCCTGGGCACCCATCCATCAGTCTTTTATATAGTTTGAGGTCGCCATGTTTGAAAAAGCATTAAAAGGAAACAGCTACTATTGGGTATGGCTTGCCTTTCTGGGTGCGCTAATGTCCATTGCCGCGATCTGCTACATACGGCAGTTCAACTATGGTCTTGGTTTGACCGGTATGAGCCGCGACGTATCATGGGGGGTCTATATCTCCCAGTTCACCTTTCTGGTAGGTGTTGCCGCCGGTGGTGTGATGCTGGTACTGCCGTACTATATTCATAACTACAAAGAATTTGCGCGCATCACTATTTTGGGTGAGTTCCTGGCCATTGCAGCCCTCCTCATGTGTCTGTCTTTTATCGTAGTTGATCTTGGCCAGCCGATGCGGATGCTCAATGTCATCTTTCATGCCCAGCCCGGTTCCATGTTGTTTTACGACATGATCGTCTTAAACGGCTATCTTGGGCTGAATATTCTCTGCGGCTGGGTTATCCTTACTGCTGAGCGGCGTGAGACACATCCGCCCAAGTGGATATACTTTTTCGTCTACTTGTCCATCCCGTTTGCTGTTTCCATTCATACGGTAACGGCTATGCTCTACTGCGGTCTGCCCGGTCGTCATTTCTGGCTGTCCGCCATTGTAGCGCCCCGTTTCCTGGCATCAGCCTTTGCTGCAGGCCCTGCCCTGATCGTGGTTCTGGCCTTGATCCTGCGTCGGGTGGCAAACTTTGATGCCGGCAGGAAAGCACTCAATAAGATGGTGACCATCATCATTTATGCTGCCATTATCAATGTCTTCTTTGTCGGCCTGGAATTCTTTGTCGGCTTTTATTCAAATATTCCCGGTCATAAACATACGCTTCAGTACCTGTTCTTTGGTCTTGAGCATGGCGGCCATGTGTACAATAACCTGGTACCCTATATGTGGGGATTTGTAGTCCTCTTTGTTATCGGTATCGCCCTGCTGTCCATTCCCTATACCCGTAATAACAAGAATGATATCTGGATTGGACTTGGTTGCGCAGCCATCTTTATCTCCTTCTGGCTGGACAAGGGTGTTGGCTTTGTTCTTGGTGGTTTTGTACCTACCCCGCTTGAAGAAGTGGTTGAATACTATCCATCTGCCAATGAGATTTTTATTACCCTCGGAATCTGGGCGATGGGGGCAATGGTAGTCACTATACTCTATAAGATTGCCATAGATGTTGAGCATGAAATAGAAGCCTGACCGTTGAGTATTTCGCAGTATACCCATGGCCCCTGATCATTTGATCAGGGGCCTTTTTTTTGTGTTCGGTCTGTGCTATATTTGCAAATGAAATGGTAACAGTCCAGCTGTGCTCAATCTGCAGGCGATCAGGCCTTCTCACAAAGACGGGCTATAGTTCGTCGTCCTGCTTACCTGAATCTTGGCTACATCTGAGCAGTTACAACTGGTGGTTATGTAAACTTTCTGCACCCACCTGAACAAGTTACATGAAATGTATATTATTTATTCAACTGTCACCTGTTTGTGGGATCTTCCGTAACGAGTATGAAAAATATCCTGATCCTTTATTATTCCTATAGTTCGCAGACTAAGAATTTGCTCCATGCAATGATTGTCGGTATGGAGCCGTATCCTGTTTCCGTGTTTCAGCAGCGTATTGAACCTGTCGTTCGTCAGCATTTTCCCTTTGGTTCGATTCACAAGACATTCTGGAAGATGCTGCTGACGTTTTTTCGCCAGCGAATACCGATCAAGCCGCTGCCTGATCAATGTTTTCAACAGTATGATCTGATCATTCTGGCCGGTCCAACCTGGTCATATAATCCCAGCGGTCCTGTTCTTTCCCTCTTTGACCGAGATGGAAGAAAGCTCTTTAAAGGCCAGCAGGTTTTGCCGCTTATCTCTTGCCGAGGCTATTGGCGAATGCACTGGTGGGGTCTGAAGTTGTTGTTGAAGAAAAGCGGTGCAACCGTTCCTAACCTGATCGTTTTCTCCCACCCAAGCAAAGAACCCTGGCGCACTGTCGGAGTGTTTTTAAAACTTGCAGGTAAGGTTCCCGAACGCATGCGCTGGATGCAGAAGCATTACCATAAATATGGTCATACCAGGGAGCAGCTTGCCGAGGCCAATGATTTCGGCGCTCAGTTAGCGCAGTTATTGATCAAGGATGGTGATTTGAGCAGTCTGGATTTTAAAACCGGCCCGGCCCTGTATAATAAAAGTTGATCTGAGACAGTTTCAGGTTATCAGCTCATTGCTGAAAGATACAGGTTCCAGAGTTGCAGAATCGTGTCCTGAAAAAAGAGATAGGCCATTGCCGCCAGAGCAAGAAAGGGGCCGAAAGGTATTCGGGTCTTGCCGCCCTTGCCCTGTTTGATCATCGCGGCAATTCCCACCAAAGAACCGGTCAACGAGCTGAAAAATATCACAAACAGCAGGCTCTGCCAGCCGAGAAAGGCACCGATCATTGCCAGAAGTTTGATGTCACCGCCGCCCATGCCGTCTCTTTTTGTGAGTAGGTAATAGCCAAAGGCAATGGAGTAGAGAATTCCACCGCCGACAAGGATGCCGCTTCCTGACTGCTGCCAGCTGACCTGTGAGTTGAGAAACGATCCGGCAAAACCAATGATAATTCCGGGTAAGCTGATAATATCCGGGATGATCTGATGGTGCAGATCGATAAATATTATCACCAGCAGGGCTGCCAGAAACAGGAAGTAAAAAACAAACTCAAAGGACATACCGAAGTTGTTGAACAAGGCTAGGCTGAGCAGGCCCATACAGAGTTCAACGATGGGGTACTGCGCAGATATTTTTGTTTTGCACGACCTGCATTTGCCGGTGAGTACAAGATAGCTCAGAATTGGAATATTCTCATACCAGTGCAGGTCGGTGCCGCATTTCGGGCAGTGTGATCCTGGGAAGACTATCGATTGTTGCTCATCGGGCAGCCTGAGAATGACCACGTTGAGAAAGGAGCCGACAACGGCCCCGAACAGAAAACTGAAAGTATATGCTATAGTATCCACGCGCTCCGGCCCTATGTCTGCTGTTCCTGCATGTGAGTTTTGAGATTTCTCAATGCATGAACAAGTTATTTAATCTGTTAATATTTACTTGTATCCTTTTCTATGTCTGAGTTCCAGGAAAAATGCCGGGTTACAGCCGTTGATTGCCTGGCACCTGATATCTATCGGCTGTCGGTTCATGCGCCGCAGTTGTCTGCGGTCGCTCATCCAGGGCAGTTTGTCATGGTTCGGGTTGCTCACTGTTTTGACCCTTTGTTGAGACGCCCTTTTTCCATTCACCAGCAGTCTGCGGACGGGACAATCAGTCTGCTCTTCAAAGATCTTGGCCAGGGGACCCATATCCTGGCCGGAGTGCATGAGGGTGATTTCCTTGATCTCATAGGTCCGCTTGGTCGGGGCTATGATCTAGCCGGGAATTGTCGGGTCTGTATCATCGGTGGCGGCATGGGAATTGCTCCTCTTTATTTTCTTGCTAAGCGTCTGCTGCGCAGTGAACGTCCTCCGGAGAGCGATTGTATTCTGCTGGGTGCCCGTAACCGTGATGAACTCGGGCAGTTGGCCGAAGAATTCACAGGCCTTGGTTACCCGGTAGAAACAGCCACAGACGACGGCAGCCTCGGGTATCACGGTTTGATTCCTGAGCTGCTCGATGATCTGCTGTCTGAAGTTGATCGTGTCTATACCTGCGGGCCGTACCCTATGATGAAATCGGTGGTTGAAAAATGCCGTCAGGCTGACGTGCCCTGCCAGGTTTCCCTGGAAACACATATGGCCTGTGGGCTTGGGGCCTGCTTAGGCTGTACCGTACCAGGGGCTGATGGAAAGTATGTGCATGTCTGTAAACAGGGGCCGGTATTTTATGCCGGGGAGGTTGCATGGACACGGTAACAGCGGGATCTGATCTGGATCTGCGGGTCAGTGTCGGCTCGCTTACACTGCGAAACCCGGTGATGACGGCCTCGGGTACATTCGGCTATGGCCGGGAGTTCAGCAATCTGGTAAATCTCCATCGACTCGGCGGTATGGTGGTCAAGGGAATTTCGCTCCAGCCCCGGTCGGGAAACCCACCTCCAAGAATTGTGGAAACTGCCTGCGGCATGCTGAATGCCATTGGGCTTGAAAACGTTGGTGTTGATCGATTTCTTCTTGAAAAGATACCCTTTTTAAAAGGACTTAACACTGCGGTGTTTGTTAATATCCTTGGAGATTCTGCCCAGGAATATGAGGAGATAGCGTCCAGGCTTGACGGGGTTGAAGGGATTAGTGGACTGGAGGTGAATATCTCCTGTCCCAATGTCAAGCGTGGCGGTGTTGCCTTTGGTACTGTTCCTGAAATGGCGGCAACTGTCACAGCTGCAGTTCGCCGGGCCACCCGGCTGCCGGTTATTATTAAACTTTCGCCCAATGTAACTGATATTGCCTTGATGGCGCGGGCCGTTGAAGAGGCCGGGGCAGATGCCGTCTCCCTGATCAATACCCTGATCCCGAACACTTGGTTCCCCGGCACTCTCTGCAGCAATCTGGACACGAAC
>CAZQKF010000066.1:0-8229 GCA_964593645.1 uncultured Desulfobulbus sp. | reverse complement strand
GGAATCATCAACCGCACCGCGGCCTATCGTGACATTGACCGGGCGCTGCTGCGCACAGCAGCTCAGGCTCCGATTTCTGCTCCGGTCTTTATCTCCACCTTGCGGCCCAACCGGCTGCAGCCCTGGCAGGATCTGCTTCCGGATAAGCCCAAGATGGCCGGCGAGGTTGCAAGCCTTGCCGGTTTACCCGGGCTGACCCTGGCAACCACCGGCGACCTGCGCAACCGTTGGGGTACGCCCTGGGACATCCCCAAAAATATCAACTGGCAGCAGGCTGTGGCCCAGGTTCAGCTGGCCCTGGCCCAAATTAACGGCCTTGACCAAGCCGACAAACTGGAATTGGGATATATTCGCAATGGTTTTTCCACCATAAGCGGCAAGACCAGCCTGCTGCTCCACGGCGAACTCTTTGCCGAGCATCCGGCAGCCAACACTGCGTTGCTGGCCTTTCAGGGCCCGGCCAGCTATCACATGATGACGGATCTGCGGGGTCGCTTTCTGCTCAAAGGCGTTGCTGATAAAAAACACGTCCAGGACAAGGTCATCCTGGAAGGATATCGTTTTTCCGAACAGGACGGCTCAGTTCTGCTGGCCATTGACAAGAAAAAAACCGGTAAACCCGCCTACCGCATCAAGATGCGTCGGCATGCTATGAAGACAGATCTGGTCATGTTCAACTGCCGCCAGACCACGATTTTCAACCTGCTCGAACCCCGCTCCCTACGCTACATGACCAAACTCGAGCTCATTGACGGTCGCCGCGAGGCTGCCCCGGTTCGGTACTGGTACTCCCGCATTGATACCCGCTCCTCCATTATCGCCTCCATTTTTCTCGAAGCCGGGTCCATGCTCAAGCTGACCCTGTCCGACACTGTACTCAAGAAAAAAATGATCCTCAGCAATGGCTCTGCTGAAGTTCCCATGGGCACCGGCTACCGGATAGAGGACAACCCTTCCCTGTTTCACACCAATTTTCTAGCAGCCCGGGACATGTGGGCCCTGCTCACCCCGAGAATCGCCAACCTGGAAAACCACGGCATCTTTGATGAACGGATCAATGAACTCAAGCAGGACGGCCTGCAGGCACTCACCCGAGCCAAGGATAACCTGACAACCCAGCATTATGACATCTTTAACGAGGAGGCCAGCCGTTCCTGGGCCATTGCCAGCCAAGTGTACGATCATGTGGAACGGACCCAAAAAGATGTCCTGTTTGGTGTCCTGTTTTATATTGCCCTGTTTGTGCCCTTTGCCTTTTGTATGGAACGGCTCCTGTTTGGATTTGTCTCGGTCTACAAGCGAATTCTGGGGTTTTCCGGCATCCTGGGACTGCTCATCGTCCTGATTGCCCGGGTGCACCCGGCCTTTGAGCTGGCTTACAGCCCCACGGTGGTTATTCTGGCTTTTTTTATTATCGGCCTGTCCGCGCTGGTGACCATGATCATTGTTGTCCGCTTTGAGGATGAAATGATCCTGCTCCAGCGCAGGGCCTCTCACAAACGCCCGTCTGAGATCAGCTCCTGGAAGGCATTCAGTGCAGCCTTTTTCCTGGGTGTTTCCAACCTGCGCCGCAGACGTCTGAGAACGGCTCTGACCTGCCTGACCCTGATTATCCTGACTTTTACCATCATGAGCTTTACTTCAGTCAAGTCCATGCGCCGCCAGAACCGACTTCAATTTGCCACGGAAGCACCTTATAAGGGACTGCTGATTAAAAATATCGACTGGACCAAACTGCCCCCGGACTCCCTGTCAATATTTCGTTCTCTCTTTGACGGCCGGGCTGATCCGGCACCCCGGGTATGGCTGAGCAGCGACGATCCCGGCCGGGCCGCCCAGATTGTAGTCCGTTTTCAGCAGCAACCCATTCTCATGCAGGGATTCACCGGTCTGTCTGCCGCTGAACCACAGGTCACCGGCATGGATACTATTCTGTTGCGGGGACGATGGTTTCAGGAAGGAGAGCGCAATGCAGTGCTGATCCCGGCAACTTTGGCGGAACGTCTTGATATCAACCCAAACGATCCGGAACGCAACTCCCTTGACCTGTGGGGAATACATCTGAAAATTATCGGTATCTTTTCTGAAAAACTGCTGCAGCAGTATCCTGATCTGGACGGTGAAATTCTTACTCCGGTCATCTTCCCCACCGAGACCTCAAGCGAGATGTCTGATGTGGAAAAAGACGCTCTGGAATCAGGAGATGATGTCCGCAGTTTCCAGGGACGATACCGGCATCTCGCGGCTGAAAACATTCTGATCCTGCCCGCGGCCACCTTGATGGAGCTCGGCGGTACGCTGCAGGGAGTGGCCTTAAAGCCACCCACAGTCAACGACGGCAGCCAGGCCCGCCTGCTCAGTGACCGATTCGGCCTGGCCCTGTTCAGCGGTGAATCCGACGGTGTTTTTCTCTACAATGCAAGCGATATCGTCAACTATTCCGGCATGCCCAACATTGTTATTCCGCTGCTTATCTCCATCCTGATTGTGCTCAACACCATGATCTCCTCAGTCTTTGAGCGCAAACGGGAAATCGCGGTATATACCTCGGTGGGCCTGGCCCCCTCCCATGTCTCCTTTCTGTTCATTGCCGAGGCCATGGCCTTTGCCGTACTGTCAGTGGTGCTGGGCTATCTGCTGGCCCAGACCAGTGCCGGTTTTTTGGCTGGAACAAAGCTGTGGAGCGGTATCACGGTCAACTACTCGTCAACTGCAGGAGTTGCGGCCATGGTTCTGGTTATGGGAGTGGTTCTGCTGTCAGTTATTTATCCCTCACGGGTGGCAGCCAACATTGCCATCCCGGATGTTAACCGCAACTGGCAGCTGCCCGAAACCAAAGACAATGCTATCACCGTTACCCTGCCCTTTCTCATGCGCTACCATGAGCATGCATCCATCTGCGGTTTTCTCTATGCCTATTTCCTGGGCCATCAGGATGTGTCCCACGGGGTTTTTTCCACCGGTGCTGTCACTCTTGATGAAAGATGCCGCTATCAGCCTGGTCAAATCCCCCCAAACACTGCTGATGACTGTGTCAACCTCCACACCCAGGTCTGGCTGGCACCCTTTGATTTCGGCATCATGCAGATGGTGGATCTCAGTTTTTGCCCGGCCCGGGAAGGCAAAGATTTTCTAGAAATTAAAGTCACCATGACCAGGCAGTCCGGAGAGCTGACCCTGTGGCGGCGAATCAACACTGCCTTTCTGCATATCCTGCGCAAGCAGCTTCTGGTCTGGCGCTCCCTCGACGAGGCAGGTCATGCCGAGTATGCTGAAGTCCTGAACAAGGCATTGACAACCACACAGGATAGACAGGGGGACAAGAGCTGATGGCTGGACGACAAAACACCGGCCCCCGCATACGATGGCGAGCCGTCATTACCGGGCTGATTCTGTCAGCAGTAATCTGCGGTCTGACCCCGACCAATAATATCTATGACCAGGGAACTCCACTAGGTGGCGGTCATTTCCCCCTGGCCCCCTTCTACATTCTGCTGCTGACGACTATCATGGCAGGTACCCTGGCTCGCATCCTTCCCAGGGCCCGGCTGATAACCGGCCTGGAGCTGCTGGTTATCTGGATGCAGATGGTGCTGGCTTCGGGCATTGCCTATACCGGCCTGACCCGTACCTTTTTCATCAACCTGACCGTTCCATTCCAGTTTGCCACGGCTGAAAACAACTGGGCCCAGACCCTGCAGCCACTGTTGCCCCCATGGCTCTATCCCAACGAGGGCGCTGTTACCGGCCTGTATAACGGTCTGGTGGGTGGCAGGGAGATGAGCTGGTTTGAGCTGCTTCGTAATATTCCCTGGCATGACTGGATGCACCCGCTCATTGCCTGGGGTGTTTTTATCCTGCTCTGCTACACGGTCATGATTGCCCTGATCAACCTGCTGAGCAAACAGTGGATCCATAACGAGCGAATTAACTTTCCCCTGCTGCGGGTGCCGCAGATTATGGAAGAGGAGTACGACAAAGGAGCCCTGGGCTCATTTCTCTTAAATCCTTACCTGCTGTGGGGACTCTCCATCCCAGTCTTCATTCACCTGCTGGGCGGACTGCATTACTACTACCCTTCGGTACCGCAGCTGCCGACCATGGTGCTTGCCGGGCCCTACTTTCCAAAATACGGGCTGCTCTCAGGATTTCATAAACTGAAGATTTATATCTATCCGGTCTTTATCGGTTTTGCCTTTCTCACGGCCCGCCAGATATCACTCTCGTTCTGGTTCTTCTTCCTGATGGGTGGCCTGCTGTACGGTCTGCTCTCGGTTATGGGCTACACCATTCCGGCAGCATCCTTAGGGATCACCTTCGGCCCCACCCTGGCCCGGCCTGAAGAAACCCAGATGATCGGAGCCTATGGAGTCTTTTTTCTGTTCCTGCTCTGGCTTTCCCGGCATCACCTCAAAGAGGTGTGGCAACAATCCATACGCCCGGGCCCCATTGTGACAACTACGGAATGGTTCTCCATTCGTCTTTCCTTCTGGCTTTCCGTAGGCGGAATGGCTGCCATTGTCCTCTGGTCGCTCTTCTTCGGCATGAAACTGCAGGCGGCCCTGCTGCTGATTGCAGCATTTTTCATGATCACTCTGGTTGCTTCCCGCATCATCTGCCAGGGCGGGCTCGGGTATTTTACTCTGACGGCTGCTCCCATTGACGGGTTGCTGATCCTGTTCGGCCCGGCCCTGTTCAGTCAGATAGGCCTGGTGATTGCCGCAGTCAGTCAAAAGGTACTGTTTGTCGACCTGCGTGAATCGCTGATGCCCTCCCTGCTCCATGCCCGCCAGGTGCATCACAATATGGACAACCGACGTCTGCTCCTGTTTGGTATCGGGGCCACATTGGTGGTTGCGGTCACGGTGTCCTTTACCGCCATGCTGGCCCTGTGCTACCGCTACGGCATCCGGGAACTGGAGCTTGAATGGGCCACCAGAACCTCAATTACCGTCTATGAAAATGTGATCCGCCTCCAGGAAACCGGCATTGAGGCCGGCCACTGGGTCAAAGTTTTCTCCGGAGTCGGGGCTGCCGTCATGCTGCTGCTGGTTTTCTGCTACCACCGCTTTTACTGGTGGCCGATCCATCCCATCGGCTATCTGACTGCCTATTCCTCGTCCATGCGCATCCTCTGGTTTTCATTTTTTATCGGCTGGTTATGCAACGCCGTCTGCATGCGCTACGGGGGTGTTGTACTCTTTAAGAAACTCCGATTCTTTTTCATCGGGCTCATCATCGGTGATCTGCTGATGGGCGGCACCTGGGCTGTTATCGGCCTGTTCTCCGACGGCAGCTACCAGGTGCTGCCGAATTAAAAACTGCAGGGATAAGGAATGAGGAATACAATAAAAAACAATCGCGGCGGGGCGCCGCTCCTACAGCAATAGGATAAAATACAATGCATACAGCTGCCAATATATTTTCCGTCTTCTGTTCTCTGTCTTCTGTTTTCTGATATGTACGACGACAAGGAACTTAAAGAATATCGGGATCTCCTCAAAACGCCGGATCATTTTGAGGAGGGGTTTGACTGGAAGACCGTAGTCGGAGCTGTATTCATCGGCTTTCTGATGATGCCCGGTTCCATGTATCTGCAGCTGGTCATCGGTTCCGGCATTGGTCCGGCCGCACGCTGGGTCACCATCATTTTATTTGCAGAGATTGCCCGACGAGCCCACACCAGCCTGAAACAGCAGGAAATATTTATTCTCTACTATATGGCCGGAGCCGCACTGGCCTCCCCTTTCCAAGGGTTACTCTGGAGCCAGTACCTGGTGCAGTCGGACGCGGCCAAGATGCTTGGCGTGGCCGAATTTATCCCCTCCTGGGTTGCTCCGAGCGCGGATTCCGCCTCCATGGTCGAGCGCAGTTTTCTCCATAAAGACTGGTTGATTCCCATTCTACTGCTCATCGGTTCCCAAATCATCCAGCGGGTGGACCGTTTTGGACTGGGCTACGCCCTGTACCGGATAACATCCGATGTGGAGAAGCTGCCCTTTCCCATGGCTCCGGTCGGCGCTCTGGGCACCATGGCCCTGGCCGAGTCCTCTGACGAGAAAGACAAGGGCTGGAAATGGCGGGTGTTTTCCATAGGGGGGATGATCGGGCTGCTGTTCGGAGCCGTCTATGTGCTCCTGCCGGTGGTGTCGGGGCTCATCTTTACCGAGCCCATCACCCTGATCCCCATTCCCTGGATTGAACTGACCAGGCATACCGAGGAGGTTCTGCCTGCCGTGGCCACCGGTATTCAGCTTGATTTAGGCCTGGTCTTTATTGGCATGGTACTCCCGTTCTGGGCGGTCATCGGCGGTCTGATCGGCCTGATCATCACCGTGATCCTCAACCCCATTCTCTGGCACCACGGTGTCCTGCAGCGCTGGCACCAGGGTATGGGTACAGTGGATACAGTTTTTGCCAACAACTTTGATTTTTATATGAGCTTTGGTATCGGCCTGGGGCTTGCCATCGGCGTAATCGGTGTCTGGTCTGTTGCCCGCTCATTTGGCAAAAGCGGGCCGGATCGGGGCACCCTGCATGACCTGTTTCATCCGCCCGAGGGCCGAGGAGACTTCAACTTCTGGATATCCATTGGTATTTATGTCTGTTCCACCCTGTCCTACGTACTGCTCTGTGTCTGGCTGGTGCCCAACTTTCCCTGGATTTTTTTCCTGGGCTATGGGTTTATCTATACCCCGATTATTTCCTATATCACGGCCCGGATGGAGGGTATTGCCGGACAGTTTGTCAGCCTGCCCCTGGTGCGGGAGGCCAGCTTTATAGCCGGGGCAAAATATTTCGGTTACCAGGGCATTGAAATCTGGTACGCCCCCATTCCCATCCACAACTACGGCGAGGCAACAGTAGGGTTCCGGGAAATCGAGCTCACCGGCACCTCACTACGCGGTATCATCAAGGCCGAGCTGGTGGTGTTCCCAGTGGTCATGATCTCCAGCCTGCTTTTTTCCCAGTTTATCTGGCGGCTGGCGCCTATTCCATCGGCAAGCTACCCGTACGCCCAGGAACTCTGGCATCTGCAGGCCCTCAACACCCTGCTCATGCAGACCTCGACCCTGGAGGGTAACTCGCTCTTTTTTCAGGCCTTAAATGGAAGCTATGTCTTCTCCGGCTTAGGTCTTGGACTGGCCATGTACATGATTTTATCCGTCCTCGGTCTGCCCGTACTCCTGATCTACGGGGTGGTACGCGGACTTGGCCAATCCACGCCCCACGGAATTATTTTAGAGGTTGCCGGGGCCCTGTTGGGCAGGTATTATTTCCATAAACGCTACGGTTCCATGTGGCGGCAGTATGCGCCGGTGCTGCTGGCCGGATTTTCCTGCGGTATGGGCCTCACCGGAATGTTTGCCATGGGATTTGCCTTGATTTTAAAATCACTAAGTTATATGGCTTATTAAGGATTTCATTTTTTACTTAAACCACAGAGAATCATTATGGATAAAAAAGTAAGTTGGGACGACATTCCCTCCCTGGATTTAAGCCTGGAAACCGAGAAAGACGTTGAAAAAACCAAGGATCACAGAACCGCTGTCCGTATGGTTTCCCAGGATATATTAAAGATGCTGACCGAGAACGCCCAGGTTATCTATGTCCGGGTGGCAACTCGTAAAGGAATGTTAAACAAAAATGGAATCCTGCAGGACATCAACCAGGGCGGGCTTTGTTTTCTCATGGCCGCCCATGGCCTGCAAAAAAATGATTCCATCAAAATCGGTGCAATGCTGGGCAAACGTCCGATTAAAACCAACGCTGTTGTCCGCTGGGTCACGAAAGATCAGGTTGGGGTGGAATATGTTGATATCAAGCCGGAAGACGTAAGTTTTCTGGCAGAACTCTACTCTGCAAAAATCCTCAACCGGGTCTAATACGTAAAAAGCCCCGGACGAGTCCGGGGCTTGCATCTTCACTTTCTTCCTTACCGTACCGGCATGCACCACCCACGATACGGGTTATTTATCCGTAGCAGTCTCTCGGCCCGGAAGCAACAGATTCAGCAGGATGCCTACAATGGCAGACAGGCCAATTCCCTTGACCATAAAGCCTGAAGTTCCAAAGGCCATGTCCCCAATACCAAAGACCAGAATCAGCGAGACAATAACCATATTTCTCGGCTGAGCCAGATCTGTTCCTTCCCGAATCAGGGTATTCATGCCAATGGTTGCAATGGTACCAAATAACAGAGTCATGATTCCCCTCGTAACCGGGGTG
>CAZQKF010000065.1:0-8655 GCA_964593645.1 uncultured Desulfobulbus sp. | reverse complement strand
CATGGAGTTTAAAGGACCAGTCCAGGGAAACGGAGTTTTGGAACCGCTGGCCGGTCGGGAAAACACACCAAAAGAGGCAAGCACCCCCAGCACACCTGTTACAACAACAACTGCAGCCACCAGCACCCGGCCAAAGGGGATTTTTGTGACAAACCAGTGCTGGTCCAGGGCAAAGCCGGCCGTGGCCATACCCAGCAGAATGGCCACGGTAGTGACGAGTTTAAGCAGGGCATTGGCCCGGGTAACATAGCTCCTGGGATAGAGCTCAGGGATGGCCCCGTTTAAGGCCGGACCAAACAGTGTGGATTGCAGTCCCATCAGAAACACCATGGCCAGAATACAGTTCCAGTTCATGGTAAGCATCCCATAGGCACCGGTCAGCATGGCGGCAAGTTCCAGAAATTTAACCCCGATCACTACCCGCCGTTTGGCAAATCGGTCGGCCAGCCAACCGCCCCAGGCAGAAAACAGAATAAAGGGCAGGGAAAACAGCATGGTTGCCTGTCCCTGAACCTCATTCAACCCCACGGCAACGGCCAGCAGCAGTGCAGCCTGTTTGAAAAAATTATCATTAAATACACCCAGGAAATAGGTCAGGGCCATGGAAATAAAACGTTTCCTGGCCCAGGCTATCTGTTCCTGCTCAGTTTGGGGTTTAGTCATTCAGGTATCTCGTTGTTCGTGTTTAACTACTCACAATATTGCAACGCCTCAGAGGCAATGCGCATGTGTTCTTTTTCCGCCTGGGCAATGGCTAAGAAGGGTTCTTCCACTGCAGTCCCTTTATAGCGGTGGGCCATGGAGCGATAGAGATCATAGGCTGCAAACTCAATGGCCAGCGACATTTCAATGATATCCAGGCAGGGATCATCGGAAAGTTTTGCAAGAGCTGCAACCATGGACGCTACATCCTGCCCGCCTTCGACAATATCTCCGGCCATGCTGTTGTAGAGTTCATCAAATGAGGCAGGATTTTCCTGTTCTGCTGCCCAGAAGGTGTACAGCATCCTGGCGTGCCCCTCTTCAGCCCTTGCCAGCAGGTCAATGGGGCCGGCAAATGCGGCTTCAGGATGTTTTTCCAGAATTATGCTGTAAAAACGCCAGGCACCGCGCTCAAGGTTCATGCCCATCAAAAGAAAATCCGTGAGCTCGGTTTTTGCAGCTTCTCCTGCAAAAACTTTCAGTTTGGGCAGATCCTTGACAGTACGATCATTCCAGGCCAGGATGCCTCCTTCCAGGTTATATACCTGCCCTGTAAAAAAAGGATTATTCTCACAAAAAATGGCCGCAGCCTGCGACCGTTTGCCGGAACGTCAGTAAAAAATAATATCACGGTCAGAAGGAAGTTCTATCATCCGGGCAGACAACTCACCCAAGGGGATCAGGTCGGCACCGGCAATATGGCCGGCAACATATTCCTTTACCTGACGTACATCCACCAGGGAAAACTCCTGTTCATGATGCTTGGTTATGTAGCTGCGCAGTGCATTTGCTGAAATATTTTTGAACTGTCCCATAATTTCTCCTTTTCCCAGCTCTCTACAGAGTCATTTTAAAAGTAATATATCTGATCGACAATTTTCGCACATCTTCGACAAAATTGTCGAATCCTCTCTCCCGTGCAGCACGGTAAACAAGAAGTGAACATTATAATAGATTGAAATAACACAAGAAATCACTACTGTAATTTATTGGCACAGTTACTGCTAATTCTGCTATAATCTACTCATATTTTACTATGAATTCAACATCTCTTCCCGGAGTCTGGACTATGAACCTGCGTAAGATTACCTCTCTCACTATGCTGATTTCTTTTATACTGCTGGTGCTGACCAGTATTATTCTCTACATCGTTCCCCAGGGCAGGGTGGCCTACTGGGCAGACTGGCATCTTTGGGGGCTGAGCAAGAGCCAGTGGGGCGACCTGCACATCAACCTTGGTTTCCTCTTCCTGACGGCCGGACTGCTCCACATTTTTTATAACTGGAAGCCCATGATTGCCTACATGAAAAACAGGGCAAAAGAGCTTAAAATTTTCACTCCGGCCTTTACTGTCTCACTCATCCTGACCCTGGTCGTCGGCATAGGCACCCTGCTGAATATTCCGCCCATGTCCACGGTTATTACCTTCGGCGAATCGATCAAAGATGCTGCTGCTGAAAAATACGGAGAGCCACCGTACGGGCATGCTGAGCTCTCTTCCTTAAAACTCTTTGCCAAACAGAGCGACCTTGATCTTGCCCAGGCCAAAGAACTGCTCAGCAAGGCCGGAATCGTCTTTGAAGATGACGGGCAGACAATTCTTGCCATCAGCAAGGCCAACAAGATGGCCCCCAAGGCCGTTGCAGCAATCATGCTGCCGGCAAAAAAACAGATTACAGGGGATACCCCTTTTCCGGACGCCCCCCCTTCCGGATTTGGCCGCAAAACCCTGGCAGCAATCTGCACGGAATACAGCTTAAATATTCCGACCATTGTCCGCGAACTCGGCAAGCAGAATATCAAGGCTGACCCGGAAAAGACCATCAAGGAAATTGCTGCGGCAAACAACATGGATCCGCATGCCTTTTTCGGAGTATTGCATAATGTGGCGGTCAAGTAAAATTTTTCTCATGCTGTGCATCATCTTTGCCCCGGTACTTGCCTGGGCAGAGATGATTACTGGAACGGTTGTTGCCATTGACCGTGAGCAAAACAGCTTTGTCCTTCGCCTGGATGGAGAACACACTGTTCAGATTAAAAAACTCCATTCTCCCCTGCCCGGCCGTATGAAACCGGGCAGACAGATCAGAATCTGGGGCAGCTACAACCCGGCAGGAACGATCTTTGAGGCCACAGACATTCGTGGTGCAGGCAGTAACCGACATCATGACCAGACCGGGGTCCGGGCCCGTATCGGCAACGGAAAATACTGCCACAGAAATCAAGGCGGCCACTGGAAACATCGTCATAACCGTCACATAGACACCATCCCTGCAGCAAAGCAAGAGGGTAGCCGACCGTGAGCAGCCGGATTATACAAACTGCGAATTCGACGCGGCACCGTCTCCCCGGCTGGCTGGCCAATATCCTGCTGTTTGGCCTGCTTATCCTGACCGTACTTGCCGGTTTTCTCTGGCAAATGCACCGGATCAACACCAGCCTGCAGCGCAATGCCATGGATCGTGCCAGGATGGTGGCCGACGTTATTGAACAAAACCTGAACAATGCCACCCTGACAGGGCAGACCATTGATGAAATCGTCACCAGTTTCCTCCATGACAAGGCCAAGTTCATAGAATATCTCGACGGGGTTGAGCCCATGCACGAGTTCGAGCTCACAGCACTTGCCAGGGAAACCGGCCTTCTGGGTATTTCCCTGGTTCGACCCGGCAGCAGAATTATCTCTGCTCCTGCAGACTGGCTGCCGCCCAGTACCGACTGCAAACAGCCTGACGGCAAACTGTATTATAAACAGCCTGAGCAGATCGGCTACCTGATCCATCAGGCAAAAACCAAAGACCAGGATCTTTCCTGTATCGTGGTCGGCCTGGACGGGACACGAATTCTCAGTCTGCGTAAGCAAACCAGCCTGCCCGTGCTGCTGCAGTCCCTGGCTTCGCTGCCGGGCATTACTTTTATTCATCTCAACACAGATAAATCAGGGGCCGAGAAAACAACTAAAGTCACCCTGAGGGATCGGGGTGATGCAATGACGGCAGTAGCTACCATGCAGACAGATCAGGGCATCCTTGAGGTCGGCCTTGATGCCCGTTCCTTTTTGCAGCGGAGAAATGCCGCCCGAAGCCAATTCGTCATATTTGGCACACTCCTGCTGGGGCTGGGCGTTTTCTTTTCCTGGCTGCTCTACCGCTTTCAGCAGCGCAGCCTCGACCAGGCCACCCGCTTTGAACGAATACTTGCCAGGGAACATGAGGCTGCTGCCCTGGGCCGAACCACGGCAACCATTGCCCATGAAATCCGTAACCCTTTAAACGCCATCAACATGGGGCTGCAGCGTCTCCAGATCGAATCTGATAACCTAAAGCAGGAGCAGAAGGAGATGATCGCTGCCATGCGAGAAGCTGTCTCCCGCACCAGTACTATTGTTACTGAACTGCAGCGGTTTACCCGTGAACTCCAGCCTACGCACAGGCCTGTACAACTTACAGAAATTGTACGGCAGGTTTTGACTTTGTACAATCCTGCCTGCATTGACCAGGGAATTGCCGTAACGACGACATTTAAGAACGAACAACCAATCAGCGGCGACAAGAATCTGCTGGCGGAACTGGTGGAAAACCTCGTGAAAAATAGTATTGAGGCCCAGAAAGACGGCGGATGCATTGATATCCAAATCAATGACGAACAAGAACAACAAATACTGAGCATCAGCAACAACGGCTGTACTCTGTCAGGCGGGGACAGATCCCGGCCCGGAAAACCGTATTTTACCACAAAAACAAGGGGTACCGGACTTGGCCTTGCCCTGTGCAGACGAATTGCCGAAGCACATGACGGCCGACTGGACATTATGACAGATTCTGAAAAAAACTCCTTTACAGTGAAGATTATACTGCCAGTTAACCATAGAAACGCAGAGAAAAAATATGAACATACTCATTGTTGATGATGAACAGATGCAGCGGGACATGCTGCAGGGATTCCTGGAAAAACAGGGCTACACTGTTTTATCCGCAGCGGATGGCAAAAATGGTCTTAAACTTTTCATGAAACATCCAGTGGAGTTGGTGCTCCTTGATCACCGCATGCCGGACATGAATGGTAACGAGGTACTGGCCCGGCTGAAGGCAAGCAATCCCGGGATGCGGGCAATTATGATTACGGCTTATGGCGCTGTTGATACGGCAGTACAGGTTATGCAGCTGGGTGCAGATGATTTTTTAGAAAAACCGGTTGACCTTGAGGAACTGCTAACCAAAATACGTGCCATAGAAGACGAGCTTCTGGTGGCGGAAGACGTGGACGCGGTGGAGGAAGTGCTGCTCACCCTTAAACCTTTGCCGGTACGCATGGTGGGGCAGAGCCAGGCTATGCAGAACGTCCTGTCCATTGTCCGGCGGGCTGCTCCCACACCGTGGACAGTGCTTGTCCGGGGAGAGACCGGTACAGGTAAAGAGCTGATTGCACGACTCATCCACCTGCTCAGCCCGAGAAAAGAACAGCCGTTTATTGAGCTCAACTGCGCAGCGGTGCCGGAAAACCTTTTTGAATCCGAGCTATTTGGTCATGAAAAAGGGGCATTTACCGGTGCTGCCGCCCGGCGGCGCGGGGTGTTTGAACTGGCCGACAACGGCACCCTGTTTCTCGATGAAATCGGCGAACTGCCGGCTGCCATGCAGGCCAAACTGCTACGCGCTCTGCAGGAAAACACCATCTCCCGGGTGGGCAGTGAACAGCCCATATCTGTTGACGTACGCATTATAGCCGCCACCAACCGGGATCTGAAAGCCATGGTTGCAGACAACAGTTTTCGAGAAGATCTCTATTTTCGCTTAAACGTCATTGAGCTGGAAATCCCGCCCCTGCGCGAACGCAAAGAGGATATTCCGGAGCTGATCGATTTTTTCTTAAACAAATTCCACAGCAAAGCCCGCTTTGATTCGCAAGCCGTGAACCAGCTCAGCAAATACAACTTCCCCGGCAATATCAGAGAGCTGGAACATATAATCCAGCGCACTATTACCCTGGCCCGTTCCCAGACCATAGCTCTGCGCGATTTACCACCCGAAATCACCAACTATCGCGGCAATAGCAACTCGGGCAGCCTGACCAGGCGGCTGGCGGAAGTGGAACGACAGATGCTTCTTGATGCACTGGAAAGCCACAACTGGGTACAGACCAAGGCAGCCAAGTCGCTTGATATAAGTGAGCGGGTATTGCGCTATAAAATGGAAAAGGCTGGAATACAGAGAACTGCGAAAGGGTCAGGCCCTCCATGATACGCAGCAGAAAATGTCTTATGTTAACTTGCAGACCTTGTGGTGCCTGGATTCCCGCCTGCGCTGGAATGACTTTTTTGTACACCACGTCACTCCCGTGCAGGCGGGAGTCTAGAAGACTGCCTACTGCGTTTGGCAGACAACTCTTAAAACACCTCTTTTCAGATGTGGTTTTCACTGTTGAAATACACCATTAACATCTAAAAATCTGCAGCTACTGGGCCTCAAGAGTAACCGAGACTGTCACACGCCGATCCTCCCGGTATAAGGTAAGCTGCACGTCTTCTCCTACCTGATACCGTTCAAGTTCATCACGAACACTGTTGTAATCAGTCACCGGTGTATCGTTTACCGCAAGAATTATATCTCCCAGAATCAATCCGCCCCTGACCTGTTTGGTTCCGCGCAGACCTGCCTTTTCCGCTGTCGAGCCCGGCTCCACAGCCAGTACCAGCACTCCGTCAAGATTCAGTTCCCGCACCAGCCGCTGGTTTGCCAGGCTGACTCCAAGGCCGGGCCGAAACATCTTGCCGTGGCGAATAACCTGGGGTACCACCCGGTTGACCTCCCGAACCGGCACGGCAAAACCGATCCCGGAACTGCCTCCGGACGGGCTGTAAATGGCAGTATTCACCCCAATGAGCCGACCTGCGCTGTCCAGCAGCGGCCCGCCGGAATTACCGGGGTTAATCGCCGCATCGGTCTGAATAACATCATGAATGGCACGCCCTGTTATTGCGGTAATCTGCCGCCCCAGGGCACTGACAATCCCGGTGGTCAGGGTTTGATCCAATCCAAAGGGATTACCAATGGCAAATACCTTCTGGCCGACCTGCAGATCTTCTGATTCACCCACCGGCAGAGGCACAAGTTTTTCAGAAGGAGCCGAGATCTGGAGCACGGCAATATCCCGGTCCGGTGCAGCCCCGACCAGTTTGGCCTTCCAGGTTGAATGATCGGCCAGGGTAACCTCAATCCGGTTTGCTTCGGAGATGACATGGTAATTTGTAACGATCCTGCCCTGCCTGTCCCAGATAAATCCAGAGCCGGTTCCCTTGGGAATTTCATAGACATTAAGACTGAACAGGTTTCGCTGCACAGCAATAGTGGTGATGTACACTACGGACGGGGAGGCATTTCTGAAAATATCTATGGTGTTTTTCTCATCAGAGGCCAGATCTCCACGGGCCATGACAGCCCTGGGCTGAGCATTGGGATCAAACAAACCCGGCTGAAAACTCTGATACAGCAGATACACCACAGCACCAATAATCACCAGCAGCAGAACCGGGTTGGTTTTGCCGGATGTCGAGCACAGCAAACGCATGAATCAGAGATCGAGCAGAATTTTCGCCAGGGTGAAGAACAGGGAAACACCAAGGACATCAATAGAGGTGGTGATAAAGGGGCCGGTGGCAATGGCTGCATCAACATTAAGCCGTTTGAGAACCATAGGCGTAATAGTGCCGACTGTCGCTGCCATGGCCATAACCGCAAATACGGAAAGGCCGACCACAAGACCCAGATAGAGCGGTGTTGAGTACTGAAACGAAGCCAGCAGGCCAAGCAAGAGGCCGAACATGGCGCCCATAACCACTCCCACCAGGGCCTCTTTCCCCACTATCCGAAAAAAGTGATGCATATTCACCCGACCGGTGGCAAGTCCTCGAACCACGATAGTACTGGACTGAGTCGCAATGTTGCCACCCATTCCGGCAATTATTGGAATAAATGAGGCCAGCGCCAACACCTTCTGCAACTCATACTGAAAGCCGTTGATAATAAACATGGCTGCTACTCCGCCGGTCCAGGAGGCAAAAAGCCATGGCGCCCGTAACAAAATCTTCTGGTGCAGGGGTTTCAACAGAATCTCATTATCCTTACCCGCACCGGCCATCTGCAAAAAATCTTCAGTGGCCTCTTCCCGGATAACGTCAATAACATCATCAACGGTCACAATACCAACCAGATTAAAGGTTGCATCGACAACCGGCAGGGCGAGCAGGTTATACTGGGAAACAATATGGGCAACTTCTTCCTGATCCGTATCCGTTGTAACCGACATCACGTTGGCATTCATGATATTTTTCAACTGCCTGTGCATGGGATGCATCAGCAGCTCGCGCAGAGAAAGAACCCCGGCCAACTTCCCCTCGCCATGGGTAATATACAGGTAAAAGACCATCTCTTTTTCTTCGCTGCGCTTCTGTACCTTTTGGATCGCCTCTTCCACGGTGAGGTCTTCATCCAGGTACATGAAATCCGGCGACATGATACCACCGGCGGTCTCCGGATCATACTTGAGCAATTCCTCGACCTCGTTCCGGTCAGCCACTTCCATATGAGTTCGAATTTCTACAGCTATCTCATTGGGAAGCGCTTCCAGCAGATCAGCAGCATCATCGGAGGCCATACTGGTGACCACATCGGCCATAAAGGTCGGCGGCAGATCCTCGACCAGATCCACCATGATAGACTCATCGAGCTCACTTAAGAAATCCGCGGTCAGATCGGTATGAGCCAAAATTTCAAAAATTGATTTTTGTTCTGCAAGGGGAAGTGAACGGAAAACCCAGGCCAGGTCGGCGGGGTGGGTTTTGATGAGGAGCTTGCGGATATTTTCGGTAGCCCCTCTACGGAACAGACGACGCAGGGTATCAAGGAGAACCTTACCCTCAAAGCCAATCATTTCACGTTTTGTCGTCTTTTCCAT
>CAZQKF010000064.1:0-8735 GCA_964593645.1 uncultured Desulfobulbus sp. | reverse complement strand
TCGGGATGCCCGAGGATGTATTCACCCTCACCCTCCGGGCTGAATCCCCAGGTGACAAACGCCCCGGGAATACCTGCTCTCCGGGCCGCCTCCATGTCCTTACCGTTATCACCGATCATAATCGCAAAATCCTGCTCAATCACAAAACCATAACCATCCAGAATGGACTGCAGCATAGCCGGATGCGGCTTGGGATGCTCCACGTCTTCACTGCCGATTATGGTACCAAAAAGATCAGCTATCCCGAGATGGGCCAGCATACGCCTGGCAAAAAACGCGGGAGCATTGGTGGCCACACTGAGCCGTGCGCCGATTGCGGCCAGATCCTGGATGAGCCGGTCAATCCCATCGTAAAGACGAGGCGTCTGGATGCACTGTGTAGAATAGTGCTCCTCAAAAACTGTTTTGGCCTCCTGCTCATAGACCTCTCTGTCGTAAAAGAGCAGGGCCAGATTGCGTTGATCCCGGTTGATGGCCTCAATTACAAAGCTGATCGACAGCGGTTCTAAACCGTACAACGTCTTGCGCACATAATTCACTGACGCGGTAATATCGCGGCCGGAATCAATAAGGGTGCCGTCCATATCAAAAATTACGATCTGCACTGCGTTTTTCCCTCTCCTGTAAATGTCCGGCAGATTAAACAGAGATGTCGCTCCGGCAGGATACCCCCCGGCAGCTCTGCACAGTAACAAAACCCGGCACGTTCATGGGCTCTAATTGAAGAACGATTTGTCGGCAGAATAAAAGAAATAATTTCCTCAGCCCGGTATTGTTCAACAACATTTTGTATTCCCAGCTGCAGGAGACGGGTGGCCAGCCCCTGACGGCGGAACCTGCGGCGGCAGTGAAGCCCGCGGATCCGGAACCGTCCGGGTCTGCGTTTCTCTTGACAGAGCTGGAGAAACGCAATGGTTCTACCTTTAGGCTCTGCTGTCATAAACCAACAGCGTTTTGCTGAGTTACTCTCAAGAAGCAACTGGATGCGAAGGAGCTGTTGCTCTCTCTCAGCAGGGCTGTACACAGAAGCCAGTTGTTCAGCACTGCAGCATTCAGCCGGCAGAAAATGAAAGTATGATTTTTCCGTCCCCTGCCCTTTCTCCATTATCAGTCCTGTGCTCTGCATGCGCCCCATAGTGTTTGTCTATACCATACCCACTGCTTTTTCAGACATGCTTTTCTTTACACTCTCTGCACTGCTTCTAGTGAGGCTCTGTAAAAACTCCTGTTCCTGATGACAACAATACACCGGATAGGGTAGATTACAAAAAAATGAGAAACACTGCGACTGCAAGGAACCAGTGACCATGTGGATCCACAACTTGAGGATAAAAAATGACTGTTGAATGGGCGTACCTGCGCAAGGGCTGAACTTCCTGCACCAAAGCACAGGCTGTGTTTGATGAAAAGGGCATTACAATTACCGAGGCTGTAGAGGCCGGAAAACAAAAAATTGAAGGCGACGATGCCTGGAATATTCTGGCATCCACGGATGAACTGATCGTAGGCCGGGGCAAAAAATTCCAGACTTTTGATCCGAAAAGTGATGATAAAGAGGCCATTCTCAAGGTCTGTCTGGGACGAACCGGCAACCTGCGCGCCCCGACCCTGAAAATGGACAACCGAATCGTGGTCGGCTTTAATGACGACATGTATGCCCAGTTTGTCGGCTGAAATGAACCAGTTTAATGGTCGGCTGCAGAACGCATTGCGCCAAAAAGAGGCGCAGGGACTGCTGCGAACCCTGCTACCGGTACAGCCCACAGGTCAAGGCCGGATCAGGGTTGACACTACCGACTACCTCAACCTGGCAGGTAATGACTACCTGGGGCTTGCCGCCAATCGGCAACTGGTCACGGAGTTTTATGCAGACCTTGACCAGGACAACTGCCTTGCGCAATATGGCCAGGGCAGCGGCGCTTCCCGTTTGATGACCGGCAATCATGACCAGTACCGGCAGCTGGAGGAAAGCCTGGCTGCATTATACTCGGTTGAACGGGTGCTTCTCTTTAACTCCGGCTATCACATGAATATCGGGCTGCTCCCTGCCCTGGCCGAAAAAGGTGACCTGATCCTGGCGGATAAACTCTGCCATGCCAGCCTGATCGACGGCATGCGCCTCAGCCGGGCACGGGTTATCCGCTATCCCCATCTTGACTACGAGCGCCTTGAAGAACTGCTGAAAAAACATCGGGATCAGTACGCAACCATTTTTCTAGTCACAGAATCCATTTTTTCCATGGACGGTGACTGTGCGGATCTGCAAGCCCTGGTGCAGCTCAAAAAGCAGTATGACGGAGTGCTCTACGTGGATGAAGCCCATGCCGTGGGCGTGCGGGGTGCACAGGGACTCGGTATTGCTGAAGAACAGGGGGTTGGTCAGGATGTGGACCTGCTGGTGGGCACCTTTGGCAAGGCCTGGGGCGGTCAGGGGGCCTTTGCGGCCTGCTCGCAGATTGTGCATGACGCTCTTGTCAATGCGGCCCGTTCCCTGATCTTTACCACCGGACTGCCCCCGGTCAACATCCACTGGTTAAATTTTGTACTGCCGAAAATCAAACAGATGAATGGCAAGCGACAGCACCTTCATGAACTGGGAGACTGGTTACGCAGCGAGCTGCAGCAGCAGGGCCTGGAGACGGCCGGTGCCAGCCAGATTGTGCCGGTCATGATCGGCGATTCAGCCAGGGCTGTTGCCGTGGCCGAGCAGCTGCGGCAGCACGAGTTCTGGATCACTGCAGTGCGCCCTCCCACAGTTGCCCAAGGGACCTCTCGGCTGCGTCTTTCTGTTACCGCGACCATGAATGAACAGCAACTGGCGGCTCTGCCGAAGTGTATCGCCGAAGCTGTTGCCGAGGTATGAAAACCTGTTGGCTCAACCGGGAAGGCAACCCGGACTGTATCCTGTTCATGGCAGGCTGGGGCATGGGGCCGGAACCCTTTCAACAGATGACAGCCGGGCCGATGGACGTGATCATGGTCTACGATTACCGCCGTCTTGACCACGCTGATCTGCTGTCGCAGCTACCTGAAAACAGCCGTATTCACCTGCTGTCCTGGTCCATGGGAGTCTGGGTAGCAGGCAAATTGTTTCAGCAGAATAAATTCAGCTCAACAACAGCCATCGGCGGCACCTGCAGGCCTATTGATGATGCATACGGACTTCCAGAGCAACTCTTTGATGCAACGATCAACAATTTTTCGCCTGTTATATTGAACAATTTTTACAGTGCCATGTTTGACAACCCTGAACAGGCCCAGTGGTTTCTAGATAATCCACCTAATCGGTCACCGGTAGGATTGCAGGAGGAACTGATAGCCCTGCGTACCGCCTGCAGAGTGCAACCCGAGGTGAAGGATATCTTTGACCACAAAATCGTCACCAGCCGGGATCGGATATTTCCGGCCCGCAACCAGATCCGGGCCTGGGGTCGGCAGAACTGCGAAACCATGGCCCAGCCCCATTTTCCGTTTTATCAGTGGGCGAGTTGGGCGGAGTTGCTGGAGGACTTTTCGCGGCGAGGCGCCGCTCCTACACTAATGTCGGCCGGGGGGATAGGAGCGGCGCCCTTGCCGCGAAAAACCGGAATGGACCAGAAAAAACTGCGAAATGATTGACAAGAAACGGGTCAAACAGACCTTTCAGCGGGCTGCTGCCAGCTATGAAGAGCAGGCCATGATCCAGCACCGGGTGGCGGATCACCTCCTGTCCCTGCTGAACGATCTTGACCCGCAAAAAATACACCGGGTTCTTGAAATCGGTTGTTGCACCGGCCTGCTGACCCGAAAACTTGTCAGCCAGTATGATGACATCCTGGATCTGGTGCTCAACGATCTGGTGGAGAGCTTTGCCGTCCAGGCAGGCAACCTGCCCGGTATCCCGGCCATCAGCTTCCTGGCCGGTGATATTGAAACCATGGAGCTCAGCGGCCCCTTTGACCTGATTATCTCCTCTTCAACCTTTCACTGGATACATGACCTGCCAGGATTGCTGAACAAGCTGGCTGACCATCTGGCCCCGGGCGGCACCCTGGCCTTTTCCATCTACGGCCCGGATAACCTGCAGGAAATCCGGGCGCTCACAGGTATTGGGCTTGACTATTTTGATATGAAAAAAGTTCAGGCCATGGTTGAAAACTCCCTTACCCTTGACCAATGCGATCAGCAACTGGAGACCTTCCATTTTTCCTCTCCCATGGCAGTACTGGATCACCTCCGCAAGACCGGGGTTAACGCGGTCAGCCGCGCACCCTGGACGCCGCGCCGGCTGCAGCAGTTTCAGCAGGACTATCGCAAAAAATTCAGTGATGAACAGGGGGTTTACCTGAGCTATCATCCAATGTATTTTGTTGCTCATCGCTAAGCTCTCCCATAAACTTCCCGACCATCCTGCCCACGCTTAACCCCTGTACCAGGATCGAAAAAGCCATAATACCATAGGTGATGGTCACCAGGGCATTACGCTCCGAGCCCAGGGGCAGAGAAAGGGCCAGGGCGACAGAAATACCACCCCTGAGTCCGGCCCAGGTCAGAATGCGGATCGTGCCCGCCTGAAAACGGGTTCGGGCACGCAGCACGGTCACGGCAGAACCTACACTGAGAAAACGGGCCAGCAGGACAACCGGAATCAGGATCAGGGTAGCGGAAATATAGCGCATGTCATGGGGCAGGATCAGGACTTCCAGGCCGATCAGAACAAATAAAACAGCATTCAATATTTCATCAACCAGTTCCCAGAAGCTGTCAAGGTGGCGCCTGGTCAGGGGGGACATACCAAAATAACGGCCCTGATTTCCCACCAGCAGGCCTGCCGCAACAATGGCCAGCGGTGCTGAGATATGGAGAATCTCAGCCAGCCGGTAGCCGCCGACCACGGTTGCCAGGGTGAGCAGAACCTCGACCTGGTATTTATCAACCCGTTTCAGCATCTGGTAACAGATATAACCAATCCCTGCCCCAAACAGCAGACCACCGCCCGCCTCCACCGCAAGCATGATGCCGATTTCCTTGAAATCCGGCGTGCCACCGTCGTGCAGCAGACCGAGCAGAGCCAGAAAGACGACAACCCCCATGCCGTCATTGAACAGGGATTCCCCGGCAATGGTTGTTTCCAGATCCTTGGGCGCCCCTACTTTTTTCATGATCCCCAGTACGGCAATGGGATCGGTGGGTGAAATCAGGGCGCCAAAGAGAAAACAGTATATCAAGGGCAGCTGCAACCCCAGCAGATGCAGAGTCAGCCAGGTCATGCCGCCCACCAGCAGAGTTGAAACCAGCACTCCGACCGTTGCCAGCAGGGAGATAATCCACTTACGGGCCATCAGATCGCTGAAGTTAACATGGAGGGCACCGGCAAAGAGCAGAAATGAAAGCATGCCGTGCATCAGGGTATCGTAAAAATCAAGCTGGCTCAGCAGTTGACCGACATGTTCATCCGGAGCGAGCAGCCCGGCCTTGCCCAGCAGCAGCAGGACAATGGACAGGGCAAGCGACAGGGCCATCAGGCCGATGGTAGTCGGCAGCCTGATATAACGGTAATTGACATAACTGAAAAAAGCTGCCAGAGTAACCAGCACAGCTGCTAAATCATAAAATCCCATGCTTCCTCCAGTAAGGGTGACCATTATCTGGCCTGATGCAGATGACGGCCTGCAGAGAAAATAACCTTTTTATGAACCTTAAGTCTACCCCATGACCTTGACTACGCCAATAGCTGTCTGCGGCATCGACACCGGTATCGGTAAATCCATTGCAACCGGATTGCTGGCCCGCCACCTGCTGAAGCGCGGCAAGGTGGTGATCACCCAGAAACTGGTGCAGACCGGCTGCAGCGGTCAGCCGGAAGATATTCTCCTGCACCGCAAACTCATGGGGGCGGACTGGCACCGGCTTGATGAGGAACAGCTGACCTGCCCCTACACCTTTCCCTTTGCCGGGTCACCGCACCTGGCTGCAGAACTGGCCGGAACCGAGATTGATCCGGCAGTCCTTGACCGGGCGAGCCAGAGTCTCTCCGGCCAGGTGGATCAGCTGATTATTGAAGGGGCAGGCGGTCTGCTGGTGCCGTTGACCCGCTCACTGCTCCTGCTTGATTACCTGGCAGAACGCTCATATCCTCTGATCTTGGTCACCTCGCCTCGGCTGGGCTCCATTAACCATACCCTGCTCTGTCTGGAGGCGATCCGGAACCGTAACATGCTGCTGCTGGGCCTGGTCTACAACCTGCACGGCAGCCATCCCCGGGAAATAGTCACTGACTCGCTGAAAATATTGAAGCAGGGCCTGGGGCGATATGGGTTTGCGGAAAAAGCCGTGCTCCTGCCTGATATGAATGAGAGTTGCTCCACTAACTGGGATGTTTTGCTGGATTGAAATTTCTTTACAAAAAATCCTTTCGCGGCGAGGGTGCCGCTCCTACCCTGATTAGCCTGTAGGAGCGGCGCCCCCGCCGCGAAAAATTCAACCCGCTCTCATATCACTGCATTCGATCAAGCTGCCGATCGTGCACGCGTCCCAGAACAAGCAATGCCACTATAGCACCGACAAGCGCCATCAGCATATCCGACTGGGTATCCCAGATATAGCCCTGGGTGCCTAAAAAGTCCTCGGCACCTGTCTCGGAGAGCAGGGCTGTCCACCACTCAATGAGTTCATACAAGGCTGAAAAGGCCAGGCAGAAACAGACAATGAAAAAATTGCGCCAGGCCCGTCCATTGATGACCTGTTTGCGGATCAGGATCTCGCGGGCAACCATGGCAGGCACAAAGCCCTGGATAAAGTGACCCAGCTTGTCATAGTTGTTGCGTGTCCCGCCCACAACGTCACGGATCCAGTCAAAGAGCGGCACCTCGGCATAGGTATAATGGCCACCCACCATTAAAATAATGCAGTGGAGCAGGATCAGCCCGTATACAAGTGGCGTCAGGGGGAAGGAGCGCCTGGTCCACAGCAGAACTACCCCGCCGATCAAGGCCGGAGCAACCTCAAGCAGCCAGGTCAACTGATCCTTGGGCTGAATACCTGACCAGACCAGTACTGCCGCAAAAAGACCTGTCCATAACCATTTCATGGGGTTTACCTCTACAATTTTTCCAGGGAATGTACATGCAGTATAGCCGTGTTCCCCGGCAAACTGCATTTTTTTCTTGCATCAATCAATCCTTCCTGTTAGTAATTATCATTATTTTAGATTACACTAACTTTGGAGGATATTTATCATGTGCCTTGAAATTCGAAAAACATGCAAATGCGGCAGTAAATCCGCCCAGTTTCACATGCGTGATAATATCATGAGCCAGGAAGTACTGACGGAACTCTACTGTCCTGAATGTTCGGCAGATGTTGAGCTAAACCCGGATTCCATGCTCATGGACAACGGCTGGATCATTGAATATGACATGGATCTGGCAAAATTCCTGGCCGTGTCTAAGCTGATGGTTGATCCTGAAACAGTCCGCCCCGGCTTTGTCTTTGACGGCGGCTATGCCTGCTGGCAGGAGATGTATCCGGGCGAGCAGCAGGATGTGCTGGAAGAACGCAAGGAAATCCTTGCCCTGCAGAAAGAAGATCCGAGTCGCTACCTGAAAGAGATCTCCACCTGGAATATCGCCCGCATCGAACGGCTCAAAGCCGACGGCTGGCGAAAGGCCATGGCCGCCTGAGGCCGGCAGCGGCTCCACGGGCTACTCATCGCGATAATTTTTTCTGCCCCTCTGCGCTTTAAGTTGGCTGCGCTGTTTTTTCAGGTGCAGCCTCTTTTTTTTGGCCCCCCGGCTCGGCTTAGTTTTGCGCCGGGTTTTCCGGACATGCAGAGCCCCCTGCAGCAGGGCGGCAAAACGGTGCAGGGCATCTTCGCGGTTGGCACCCTGGCTGCGCCTGCGGTCGGCATCCAGCTGCAGCATGCCCTGCTTGTTAATCCGCCCTGCCAGCCGCTGCCTGATAAGCTGCTTCTGCTCGTCAGTCAGGCTCGGGGAACCATCCAGGTCAAACCAGAGGGTCACCCGGGAGTTCACCTTGTTGACGTGCTGACCGCCCTTACCGCTACTGCGTGAAAAGGTAAATGATATCTCGGACAGGGGGATACAGACTGAAGCATTTATACGGCAGCAATCCAGGCTTTTCATGTTCTCCTTCGTATTCGCCCAGGTCGTGCCGGACGGTTCAACCTCTTTTCCACAGATAAAAAAAAGCCCTACAGCTCTTCATCTCCTTGTAAATCTTTACTTTCTCTTCTAAGATAATAAATTCTATCTCTTCAAGACAACATTTACAACCTTAACCAATATGTACCTACCATGATAGACGTCTACCTGACCATTGGTATCCTGGCCCTGACCTTTGGCCTGCTCATTTTTACCAAGCTGCCCCCGGCTGCAATTTTTGTCGGTGCCCTGACCCTTACCATTACCTTTGACCTGGCCCCTCTCACTGATTCCCTCAAGGGATTCAATAATCCCGGGGTGCTTACGGTCGGTGCCCTCTTTATGATTGCCGCGGGCATGTACTCCACCGGCGCCATTTCTATTTTAAGTGATAAGCTCATCGGCCGTCCTAAATCAGTATTCAAGGCCCAGTTAAAAATCCTGCCCAACATCGCCTTTGGCTCGGCTTTTCTCAACAATACACCACTGGTCGCCATGATGATTCCGGTCATCCGTGACCTCTCGCGCAGCTGCGGTCTGGATGCCAAAAAACTCTATATCCCCCTAAGCTATGCATCCATCTTAGGCGGTACC